>NZ_JAYKTS010000001.1 GCF_037024155.1 Bacillus sp. 2205SS5-2 | reverse complement strand
TCGGTTTCGTAAACGGGGTTTTATCCACCAAAAAAGAGGCGACCTCAGACCTGCATTAACAGGATGAACGGTTTAATGCATCATTAAACCGCTAGACCCCATTTTCATTCATTGCGGTGTCTGACAGGACATGGGGTTTCGTATGCATTGTGGCTATTTCATCTGATTTTTGATTAAATCGCCCATTTCACTGTTGGTTTCCATTAAAAATAGACGAAATGATGCCCGAAACAAAGCTATATCATCATGTGTAGGCTAGTGCGAAAAGCAACAAACTTTGCTAAAACAGCCTTTCCTAACGAAAAAATATTGAATTAAAAATATAAGGTAAGAAATTACTCAAAAAAAAACAAATTTCCTGTTTTTTCTTTGTGCAAGAAGAAACATAGTTTACGATCTGAGCCTTGGTAAAAGAGGCGTCTTCGGGCGTCTTTTTTTAGGTTGATTTCGTACACCTTGTTGCAATTCAACTCAAATAATGATGGAATCATCCCAAATGTACTGATTCCTTTCAAAATAAATCATGTGGTGCTCAAACTAATCTTATTGATGGGTAGGAATACTGGTGTGAAAACAGCTAAGAACAAAGAAAAGGTGAAAAATATGATTATCACAACATCTGCTCGAGCAGATGAGAATACGATTCATTATGCGAAGAGCATTGCCCAAAAATTTGGTGTGGAGTTTGTATTACGTAAAAATAAATCGTTGGTCCAAATTCAGACAGGTTATCAATCACCAAGCCTTGTTGTGAACAAAAATCGCTTGGAATTGCACATGATCGAAGAGAAACAGCCTT
This sequence comes from Bacillus sp. 2205SS5-2, assembly GCF_037024155.1. Classification (NCBI taxonomy): domain Bacteria; kingdom Bacillati; phylum Bacillota; class Bacilli; order Caryophanales; family Bacillaceae; genus Bacillus; species Bacillus spongicola. The sequence goes on along the minus strand of NZ_JAYKTS010000001.1, from coordinate 274,962 downwards.
TTTTCTTCCATCCAAATTCGGCTTCTTTTCGAGTAAAAAGATTACAAAGAAAGGAAGAAGATCCCTTACTTCAAGCAGCCAACATTCAAGCAGGGGATGTTATTCTTGATTGTACACTAGGGCTAGCTTCTGACAGCATAGTCTTTAGTTTTGCTACTGGAGAGAATGGTCATGTGACCGGGATTGAAGGCAATCCTACTATTGCCTTTATCGTGGAAGAAGGACTAAAGAAGTGGGACAGTCCTCTTGAAGAAATGAACAGAGCTATGAGGAATATATCCGTTAAAGTAGGGAATTATCTTGATCATCTGCAAAATTATCCTGATAAAAGTGTCGATATTGTCTATTTCGATCCGATGTTTGATGAAGGAATATTAACATCCGATGGAATACAATCTTTACGTCAATTTGCTCTACATGAAAAAGTCACACAACAAGCAATAACAGAAGCGAAAAGAGTGGCCCAAAAAAGAGTGGTTATGAAAAATTATTTTCGTTCAGAAAGCTTTGCAGAGTTTGATTTTCACGTGATCCAACGTAAAAACGCAAAGTTTCATTATGGTTATATCGAGCTATGATGTTCGATGGTAATAAATGATAAATAATTCAAACAGCGCTTCAGAATTGAAGCGCTGTTTGAATTAAAATAGAATGCTGAAAAATGTTATTTGCATCTATTTCCATTCACCTTGAGAAATTCTTATTAATCCGTTAAATTTAATGAAGTTAAATAAGCGAGTAAGAGTAAATATCCTATTCCGATAAACACATCAAAATCCACCAAGACCCCTCCTTAAAAAATAGTCTCCCTAAAATTACTTTACCCTAAATTTTAGTTTTTGAAACCTTTTTTGCCTACGATTCGTCAAACATAGTATAATAGAAAAGTAGATGTGAAAGGAGCTAGAATAATGTCTAATTGGATTAAAAAGTTTTTCTTCGTACTGATTTCAATCTTAACCTTTGGTGTAATTACACCTTCTCATACATATATTAATGAAAGCCATAAATATGACAATAGTGATGACAAACTTAAGTCTGCCTATGACTCGTCAGCAGAAGTGGAGAATGAAATTGTTACAAGAGAAGAAATTCTTTCTTCTCTCACAAAAGAAGGCGAAAAAACAGCGTATGACAAGTTTGGCAGCAAAATCGGTCCCAAAATCGACCGGGAATTTCAACAAGTGATTTTACCGAAAATTCAGCAGTCGATTTCAGACGTTTTAAATCAATATCCGGGTGAGGATTTATCTCAGCTAATGGTGTCTGAAGTGCCAGTGAAAGCGAAAAGCGAAAAACTATTTCATATTTACCATAGCCAGACAAGTGAAGATATTATTCGTTTCCATGTCCGAAAAGATCACCCGCCACTCGAGGGTTTCTACTTTAATTTTCACTATCATACGTATCATGATAGTTTTCAAGCTCACCACGAGTTAGGTGATATTTATTGGGAGAAAAATACACCTCCAAATTGGTCCACCCTATCATAGATTTAGAAAAGAGCCGTTGCCGGTTCTTTTTTTTGCTCTATTCATCCACATTGTAGCTATTTTATTAATGAACGAAGTATTATTTTCGTATTGATTTAGTTAAAAACCAAGCAAAATGCTGAAAATCAATCTTAAAATCGAAATATATTTCGTCTACGAAAAACAACCATTTAGAAAGAAAAAAATAGGAAATTAGTTTTTGTGTCTATCTCTAGGAATCTTGTACTTTTCTTATGATATAATGGCATCAACTAGGGATAAAATCAAAGGGTGAATTAGACTCTATGAGAAGTAGGTGACATCTTGAAAAAACTTCTGTACCTCATAGTCTTCCTATCTGTCGCTATGACTCTAAGTTGGTCCACTATCTTTCCAAAGCATCCGATTGGTGTACCTTTAGGAAGAACCCCTCTTGCTGCTCAAGTGTCAGCACAATCTACACCACTAGAGGAAATCGTACTCTTACCTATAGAGCCATTCGAAGAAGATGAAGTGTTGAAAATTGTTGGACGATTAAATACTCTGCCTATGAATCTCCTACAAAGGCTAAAGAATGAAGAGATTCAAATTCGTCTGTTTCAAGACAAATTAACTGATTTCCCATCAACTGCTCATCTTAAAGATGTGATTCCCAGAGGATATGAAAGCGACGATATTACTTGGGATGAGGTTCCTGGAATTGGTGGCTCGAAACTTGTTTTAGTTAAAATTGGACATAGTGATCCAGGTCAAGGACACGGTTCTTCTAATTTAGAACTTCACGAATTGGCTCATACCATTCAGCGCTATTTACTAAATGACTTTTATTTGGAAATCACGTTACTCGATCTTTGGGAAACCGAAAGCGAGCTTCTTTTTCCAGGTAAGTCATATTTTATATCCTATAAAGAAGAATTTTTTGCGGAGGCTTTTGCAATGTACTACTTGAATGAATCTACACGTAAAACGCTTTATAAACGAGCACCGCAAACATATGCTTTTTTTCTTCAGTTAGAAAAAATGTATTAAGGAGTGACTAAGGTGAAACAATATTTAGAACTATGTGAACATGTGTTAGCAACGGGAAAAGGGAAAGATGATCGAACCAATACAGGAACCATCAGTACTTTTGGATATCAAATGCGCTTTGATTTGCAGGAAGGATTTCCTTTAGTAACGACGAAAAAACTGCATGTGAAATCAATTATTCATGAATTGCTGTGGTTTCTAAAAGGAGATACGAATGTGAAATATCTTCAAGATCATGGTGTTCGGATTTGGAATGAATGGGCAGACGAGGATGGAAATCTAGGTCCTGTGTATGGTCATCAATGGCGCTCATGGACCACGGAATCTGGTGAAACGATTGATCAGATTATGAACCTGATTACGGAAATTAAACAAAATCCACATTCCAGACGACTAATGGTTTCAGCGTGGAACGTAGGAGACATCAAGGAAATGGCTTTACCACCTTGTCATTGTTTATTTCAGTTTTATGTGAATGATGGTAAGCTCTCTTGTCAGTTATATCAACGCTCTGCTGATGTTTTTCTTGGAGTGCCATTTAATATTGCATCCTATGCTTTATTGACCATGATGATCGCACAAGTGTGTGATTTAGAACCGGGTGAGTTTGTTCATACGTTTGGAGATGTTCATATTTATCAAAACCACCTCGATCAAGTCAAGCTACAGCTTTCTCGAGATGTTCTCCCGCTGCCAAAAATGCATATTAATCCAAATGTTAAAGACATTTTTTCATTTTCATTTGACGATTTTACACTATCAGAATACAATCCCCATCCTCTTATCAAAGGGAAGGTGAGTGTATGATTTCGTATATTTGGGCAATGGATGATCAAAAAGTCATTGGTTATCAAAATGCAATGCCTTGGCATTTACCAAATGATCTTGTCAACTTTAAGAAAATAACCTTGGATCATCCTATTGTTATGGGAAGGAAAACATTTGACTCCATAGGGAGACCCTTGCCAGGTAGAGAAAATATTGTATTGACAAGAAACGAGGCCTTTCAGCACGAAGATGTGACCGTTTTTCATTCTGTAGAAGCCATCCTTGACTACATCCGTTCAATCGATAAGGAAGTGTTTATCATGGGTGGAGCGGAATTATATACCTTATTTAGAGATCATGTAGAGAAGCTCTACGTGACTCATATCCATGAATCCTTTATAGGAGACACCTATTTTCCTGAATGGAACTGGTCGGACTGGAGATTATGTTCTTCTACAGATGGCCTTGTTAATGAGAAAAATAAACATCCCCATACGTTTTCAATTTATGATAAAAAGCAAGCAAAATAATAGATAAAAGAACAGGCTAGCAAAAGCTAGCCTGTTCTTTTATCCTATTCAATGGACTATAAAGACTGGCTGATTAGGCTCATTAATTTCATTTTAAGTCTTGTTTTTTCTGAAATATAGAGTCTGCACAAACTCTATAAGGCACATGAAACGGTTGCTTACGCCTTTTCGAAGCTCTTAATGATGATATATCCTAGGGGCAGTTTCCATTTGCGGTTCCTGTGTTTAATTATTATTGTAATAGAGTAATTAAGTAGAAGGAAAACATAGTTTTTGTTTAATGTTCTCGTTTCTTCCTATATAATATGGAAGGATACCATCTTAGGAGGAACTGGATATGGCACTTATTCGTATTATTTATCAATCAATCTATTTATGTATCACTTTACTGAAAAGCTTACCTGCATTAAAAAAAGCAAAGAACTCAACAAATATGTCGGACACTGAAAAAAGCGAATTCGCTCATTTTTACGCAAAAAAGTGGGCAAAAGGTTTCTTTGACACAACAGGTTCAACGGTAACTGTGAGTGGTATAGAACATTTACCTGAAGGACCTGTTCTTTTTGTAAGTAATCATGTAGGGAATTTTGATATCCCAACATTAATGGGGTATATTCCTAAATCATTTGGCTTTATTTCCAAAACAGAGATGAAAAAAGCACCGCTTGTCAGTGACTGGATGGATGTGTTGGATTGTGTTTTTATTGATCGCAATGATCGACGCCAATCAGTAAAAGCTTTGCGGGAAGGCGGTCAATTATTGAAAAATGGTCATTCAATCCTCATTTTTCCAGAAGGCACTCGCAGTAAGGGTGGTCCAATTGGTGAATTTAAAGCAGGTGGCACGAGATTAGCAAAAGACGGTGAAGTACCAATCGTGCCTATCGTGATAAAAGGAACTGCAGAAATATATGAAAATGGAGCTAAAGGTCTTAAGCCAGCAACAGTAACCATTGAGGTATTACCTGCCTTTTCGAAAGAACATGTTATTAAAACCGATGGTAAATTATTGTTAGAAGAAGTCCGCCAAGTGATGCTTGCAGCTTCTCATTGATAAGAATCTCCATAGCATGTTTATCTTTATTTGTATTGGGAATCTATAAGTATACAAATAATTTATGGGGTGAGAAAACATGGAACATAAAGTTGAAAAAAAAGTGGAAGACCGTTTACAAGACATGAGTTCAGATAAAAAAGAAGAAATTTTAACTAGTTTTGATGGGTTCAAAAGTTACTTAGGAAAGAAAGTTTCCACGGCTGAAAAACTAGGTCTAAACGAGGAACAATTAGCACGTGCAGCTCAAAAAGTGGGCGACTATTTAGCAAAGTATGAAGATCCTCAAAATCGTGAAGAAAAGCTTCTGCAAGAATTATGGAAAGTCGGTACAGACGATGAGAAACATATGCTTTCTCATATGCTCGTTCGTTTAGTATCATAATCAACTATTAGATGAAAAAACCTTCGTCCAAAATTTATAGGACGAAGGTTTTTTCATTTAGTAATGTTGTACTAAAAAGAGTCTTGTGGAGCTTCCTATATTCAAGTTATTTTTTTAGATAAGTGGCTTCGAATTATACAATTTTATGAGACTTTTTATTTTGGAGGTTGAAGCGGATTTTTGAAAAGTATTTTCGATCAAAAACTGCTTTATTGTCTCAGAAAACAAGAATAATATTTTGCTGAAAGAATGTGTGTGCTCTCCTTTAGATAGGCATCTAGTTTGCTTTGTTGTTTTATTTCACCTCCACTAAAGTTGAAGATTTCAGTTAACTACACCTGTAGCTCTGAAGATAAGCTTAAAAACCTCCGTTTAATAATAGTTGAGGAGGTAAGCACATATGTCTTTGGGTTTTGGTAGGTAGGTGAAAATTTACACTTACAAAACGAAAATGTTTTTGAGAAGTTGATTATTTTCGTATAGAACAACTAAATATTAATTTGATATATCTGATTTTTCTGTAAATAAATCTAGTTGAGACTCCGTGTTTGGCCGTATAAATAATGACGATGGCCTCTTCCATTTTCGCATGGATTTCGTTCGAAAATAAACGGAAGATGCCAGAAATCCAATCTGTTTCCGGGATATAGTACTACGAAAAGCAAAACTCTTTGCGAAACCAGCCTGAGAAAATCTATTTTCAAGCTAAATTTATTTCCTTTTTAGGTTTCGATAGCACCCATTAGGATGGAACTCTGTAAACTAAATGTGTTTTCTGGCAACACTTGTATTATAATAATGTAGAATGATAAAAATTTAGCTGTATTCAAAGGAGATATCACCATGTCCAATAGTGACCAAACAGAACAACCGATAGAAAAAAAGAAGGTTAGTTTGCAAGAAGCGATGAAACAACAACTTGCGAAAAAGAAAAAAGCACAAACAAATGGAAAACAAGCTAATAATAGCTTAGCTTCTAATCAACATATGCAAAGTCAGCAAACCAAAAAACCAAGTAATACTCGTCGTAAAATGGGTAGTTAATTAAATATTGGGTTTGAAAGAGCGCTTCGAAAAGAAGGGCTTTTTTTTTGCATTCTTGCAAAGAATATTGCTTTTCACAACTATATATATTCCGTTCAAAAAATGGGTTTAGGGCATCCAATCAATTTTAAAACAAATTCGCTGTCGGTACCGACTTTTCGAAAAGAGCGATTTGAAAAGGACCGCTTTTAAAATAGTCAGTTTCGCAATAAGTGTTGTATTTTGTTGAAGGATCATTATTTTATTCTGAAAATACAAAAAATTATAAAAACTTGTTGACATTATAGAATAAGTAAGTAAAATTATGGTTAATTTACAATGCGTTTTATTATATGTCGAGAAAAAAACGTTATATTATATATCTATAGAAACAAGGGGGATGAGAAATGATATTGCACAATATTGAAAACGCTTCCAAGGAAGAGTTAGAGGCTCTTCAATTAGGTAGGTTGCAAAAGACAGTGAAAAAAGTTTACGAGAAAGTTCCCTTTTATCAGAAGAAATTTGATCATTTGTCCCTCCAACCTGAAGATATTATCTCTATTCGAGATATTGTGAAACTTCCTTTTACTGTAAAAAGTGATCTAAGAGATCATTATCCATTTAACTTATTTGCGGTGAATCAACAGGAGGTAGTTCGAATTCATGCTTCATCAGGAACGAGTGGAAAACCGACGGTTGTTGGGTACACTCAAAATGATATTCAGCATTGGTCTGAAATTGTTGCACGAGCGATTTCGCTAGCAGGAGGAAATCCAGGTGAAGTGCTTCATAATGCTTATGGATATGGTCTTTTTACAGGTGGATTAGGTCTTCATTATGGCGGAGAAAAGCTTGGAATGGTAACAGTACCTGTTTCCGGTGGTAACACCGATCGGCAAATTATGATTATTGAGGATTTTAAACCGACTGTCATTTGTTGTACGCCTTCATACCTGTTAAACATCGCCGAGAGGATGGAAGAACTAGGGAAGAACCCTAAAGAAACTTCATTGAAATATGGAATCTTAGGTGCTGAACCTTGGTCTGAGGAAATGCGACGAGCGATTGAGAATAAGTTTGCTATAAAAGCTTGTGATATTTATGGATTAAGTGAGGTAATGGGACCTGGAGTTTCAATGGAATGTCATGAAGCCCAAGAAGGTTTACATATCGCAGAGGACCACTTTCTTGTGGAAGTGATTGACCCAAATACTTTAGAGCCAGTACCAGATGGAGAAGATGGCGAACTTGTCTTCACGAGTTTGACGAAAGAAGCGTTTCCGATTATTCGCTATCGTACAGGGGATATTGCTTCCCTTCATAGAGAGAAATGTCCATGTGGGCGAACGACTATACGAATGTCCCGTGTAAAAGGACGAATTGACGACATGCTGATTATTCGTGGCGTAAATGTATTCCCTACTGAAATAGAGCAATATCTATTAACCATTAAAGATATCGAACCTCATTATCAACTCCATTTATTTAAAAAAGGAAGCTTGCAGCAAGTGGAGTTACAGGTAGAAGTGACAGAAGAATTTCTCACAAAAGTCCATGGTGATATGAATGACCAACGAATCCAACAACTGAAAAAACAAATTCAACATGTCATCAAAAGTCAGTGCTTAATTGCTGTTTCAGTTAATATCTTTCAGCCTAAAACCATTCCTAGATCGGAAGGAAAGGCTGTTAGGATCGTGAGCCATATGGGAGACAAAATGGAAGTATAGGTTAAAGTGCTCGGTTTGGAACCAAAATATTTCTTCTTGATAAGGGTGGTAGGATGAATGATTCTATTCAATTTCTCATTTCTGGTTTAACGATCGGGAGTATTTACGCAATTGTGGCACTTGGCTTTGTCACGATATATAGCGTGACAAAGGTCATTAATTTAGCACAAGGTGAATTCGTCATGTTAGGTGGGATGACGATGTTTTCTTTACTTAATGCTGGGATTCCCTATTTATTTTCATTCCTCCTAACTATTCTCATTGTTGTGGTGATCGGTTGGTTACTGGAGTTACTCATCATTCGGAAAGCCAAAGGAGCAGATCCCTTAAGTTTAATCATACTAACCATTGGAACTGCCATTTTTATTCGAGGAATTGCGGGAATTGTGTGGGGGAAGAATTCGGTGAAAGTAGAGTCATTTACCTCAGATAAGCCCATTAATGTTATGGGCGCTTCAATCACACCACAAAGCATATGGGTGATGGTGTTTATGCTGTTGATAGTTGCCGGACTATATTTCTTAATAGAAAGAACAATGTTAGGTAAAGCCTTTCGCGCCTGTTCAACGAATGTAGTTGCTGCCAGGCTAATGGCCATTAGTCCGAAGAAAATGTCTTCCTTTTCTTTTGCACTGAGTGCCGGTCTCGGCGCACTAGCAGGTCTTGTGATTGCTCCCATAATGTTTCCTTCTTATGATATGGGGATGATGCTAGGAATTAAAGGATTCTCAGCAAGTATTTTAGGTGGACTTGGCAGCGCACCAGGAGCAGTAGTAGGTGGACTTTTACTAGGACTGATTGAATCACTAGGTGCAGGATATATAAGTTCAGGAATGAAAGATGCTATCGCTTTTGGTGTAGTGTTGATGATTCTGCTCATTCGCCCTTACGGATTACTTGGAGAAAGAAATATTCGGAAAGGGGGGCTCTAATTGAGGCAGCTAGGTGTTCGACGCTTCAGCTGGAAGGCGATGATCATGTTTTCCGTGTTTATTATCGTCCTCCCATTTCTACTTTCCTCATCCTTTTATCTGACGAAAGCAACATTTGCTGGGATTTACACAATTATCGCTGTTGGATTAGGTTTATTAATGGGATTTGCCGGACAAATTTCACTCGGTCAGGCTGCTTTTTATGGAATAGGGGCTTATTCTACGGCAGTACTTTCAACAACGTATGGGATGAGTCCTTGGTTGACCTTATTCATTTCACTAAGTGCTCCCGCGCTTATTGCGTATATCCTTGGTCATACAATGGCTAGGCTTCATGGTTATTATTTAGCTATGGCGACTCTCGCGTTTGGCATCATTATACACGTTCTATTAGTTGAATGGAAAACGGTCACAAAAGGAGCTTCTGGATTCTTTGGAATACCGAAAATCGAACTATTCGGTTTTACTTTCAGGCAAGGATTATCCTATTACTATTTAGTCTGGTTTTTTGCATTAGTCGTGATCTTTATTTCGCTCAACCTTATTCACTCGAGAATCGGACGAGCTCTTCGTTCTATCCACGATAGTGAGATCGCTGCAAGTTCATTAGGTGTTAATACTGGTCGATACAAGATGCAGGTGTTTATTATTAGTAGTATGTTTGCGGGGCTTGCAGGTTGGCTCTTCGCTCATATGTCTTACAGCATTTCACCTGGATCATTTGGGCTAAATGGCTCAATACTGGTTCTAACAATGGTTGTACTAGGTGGTGCAACAAGTGTCTGGGGTGGCGTCTGGGGTGCGCTACTCATAACAGTAATGAGTATGGTTGTTCATTCTTTGGGGGAACAAATTGCGTTTATAACTAGTGATTTTGAGCAAGTTCTTTATGGCTTCATTATGATGCTAGTCATTATATTTCTACCAAAAGGATTGGTTCCAACTTTCACTTCAAAAGTAAAGCGGATGTTAGAGCATCCTCGAAGTGGGAAAAAGGATCAAAACCTTTCGAAGAAAAAGGGGGAGCAAATTGTCTAACTTGCTGGAAGTGAAAAACGTAACTAAAAGATTTGGTGGGGTTTTTGCTAATAAGAACGTCTCATTCACGATCGAAGAAGGAAAAATTACTGGATTGATTGGTCCTAATGGAGCCGGAAAAAGCACCATGTTTAACATCGTGTCAGCAGTATTTCCACCAACTGACGGTGAAATTTGGTTTTGTAACCAAAGAATTGATTCCTCTCCTTCATTTAAAATTGCAGCTCTAGGTATTTCTAGAACCTTTCAAAACCTACAAGTTTTTAAAAATATGACTGTTCTTGAAAATGTAATGGTAGGAATTCATACGAGAACAACAGCCGGAATGTTTTCAGCTGCGTTTCGACTTCCAAAGGCTAGAAATGAAGAAAATTTTATAGAGGAGACAGCAATGGAAGTCTTAAAGTTCATTGGGATAGAGGAAATTTGCGCAGTGGAGGCTGGAAATCTATCACTAGGAAAATTGAGATTACTTGAATTAGCGAGGGCTCTAGCCACCGATCCAAAGCTATTATTATTAGATGAAATTGCCGCGGGACTCAATCACCAAGAAACACTTGAAATGAGTGGGCTGATTCAAAAAATAAGAGATCGTCATATTTCCATTTTTGTCGTCGAGCACGACATGGATTTAGTCATGAAAATCTGTGATAAAATTATCGTTTTAGATCAAGGGGAGAAAATTGCAGAAGGAACACCAAGAGAAGTCCAAACTAGCCCAAAAGTCATTGAAGCTTATCTTGGTGCTAGCGAAGAGGAGGAATTCGTCACATGAGGGAAAAAATCTTGGATGTGGTTGGGGTTTCTTATCACTACGGACCGATTCAAGCATTAACCGATATCGACCTCTATGTAGAGAAAGGGGAGATCGTCGCATTACTAGGTGCAAATGGGGCAGGGAAAACCACGATTCTTAACAATATCTCAGGTCTTCTGACACCTGCTAGCGGAAAGATAAATTTTAAAGGTGAAGATATTACGAGTTTAGAGGCAGAAAGGGTGGTTGAGAAACGATTAATATTGGTACCTGAACATCGACAAATTTTCAGCACATTAAGCGTTGTTGACAATTTGTCTTTAGGAGCATTTCACCATTATAAAAAAACTGGAAAAAGAGGAATGAATCAAGATATTGAAAAAGTCTTTGCATTGTTTCCTATATTAAAAGAACGAAAAGACCAACTAGGGGGGACTCTTTCAGGGGGGCAACAGCAAATGCTTGCCATTGCCCGAGCTATTATGGCTAAACCTGATTTATTACTCCTTGACGAGCCTTCACTTGGATTAGCACCACTTATCGTGAAAGAAGTCCTTCAATATGTAAAACAATTAAGAGATGAATTTGGAGTGACGGTACTGCTCATTGAACAAAATGTGAATGCTTCTTTGAAGGTTGCTGACCGAGGCTATGTGATGTCACATGGCAGAATTATCAAAGAGGGACAATCATCCGAATTACTTAACGATTCAGAAATTAAAGAAGCCTTCTTAGGACATTCGGTAGGTTAATTGAAATAGTGTGTTCAGGAAAAAACTATATTACATTAAAATCAAGGGGGGGGATTTTTTTTGAAAAAGAGCTTAGTCGTATTAATAGTTGCTTTTCTTTCAATGTGGATGGTCGCCTGTAGTTCGGAGTCAAGTGGAGATGGGGAAAAAGAAGTGTATAAAATCGGAGCAATTTACTCCAAAACCGGTCCAGCGAGTCCACTCGGTGAACCAGAATGGAATGCTACGAAATTACTTGAACAGCAAATTAATGATAATGGTGGCGTGAACGGTATACCAGTAGAAATTATTATGGCAGACGACGAGTCCACCCCAGAGAAAGCAATGGAAGAAATGAACCGGCTTGTCAATGACGAAAACGTTTTAGCAGTGCTTGGCTCCACCACAAGTGGTGCAAGTCTAGCAATGAAAGGGCTTGCGATGGATCTTGAGGTACCTATGATTTCTGCAGGGGCAGCAGTGGGTATTATTGCACCCGTAGAAGAATCTAATTGGGTGTTTAAAACACCACATTCCGATGCCCATGCTGCAGAGCGGGTGTATATGTATTTGAATATATCGGGTATAAAAGATGTGGCCATTTTAGCCGATTCTAATGCTTTTGGGGCAAGTGGTGTCGATCAATTAGAATCCCTAAAGTCTGAATACGACATAAACATAGTGGCCAATGAATCCTACAACACAGATGATACAGACATGAAAACTCAATTAACAAAAATTAATAGCTCTGGAGCGAGAGCATTAATCGTTTGGGGAACAAACCCTGGACCTGCAATCATCGCCAAAAATATGAAGGAATTGGGCATGGACATTCCGTTTATCGGAAGTCATGGTATTGCAAATCAATCTTTTATCGACTTAGCAGGTGACGCGGCTCAAGGGGTGGTCATCCCAACGGGTAAACTATTGTTCCCATCCCAAATACAAGAAAGTGATCCCCAGTATGAGGTGATCTCGAGTTTCTACCAAAGCTACATGGACGAGCATGACAACGAACCGACTAACTTTGGCTCGTATGGATATGATAACGTCCAGTTGATTGTAGAAGCATTGAAATCAGGTGCAGAGGATCACGAGTCCATTCGTGACTATTTAGAAAATCAGGTAAAAGATTTTGTTGGAGCTACAGGTATTTTTACGTTTAGCTCGGACGATCATAATGGACTAAAAGCCGATAGTATGGTGTTGGCTGAAGTAAAGGGTGGACAGTGGACGTTGAAGGAATAGAGCGGAAATTCAGGGTGGCTGAATTAGTAGAAACCGTCTAGTTTCAGCAGAGGAAAAGTAATTTATCCCTGCAATTAGAGATGTATTTCATATAGAGACTCGCCTGGCAGTATTAAAATAAAAAATGAGTATCCCTTTTGCTCAGAATTTTGTAAGGATGTCCAGATTGTTGACGAAAGCAATGCTAGTCTAGTACTTGAAGAAGTTTACTATGAACAAGTTTATTTAATCGCTTTAATAAAAGTTTCTCATTTTATTGAACTTGTAGTGAATCCGTTAGCACAGCTAAAAAACACTTATCAAGTCACACTTGGAATCGAAATGGAAATCCGATAGCTGCACCATCATTCACAGAAATGGTACATGATTCCAATTGGATTAACTTTGTTCAAAAAAGAAGACAAATTCAATTATTTCTATGATTTACTTCAGGAAGCGATTCGTTATTTTGATAGATACTGCTGACAATGTTACCAAGACTCAAGTAAGATAGGTTTGAGTTACTTGTGAGAAAGGAAAGTATGATCCTTCTGAATATGAATTGAAAGAAGTAAAACTTTGATTGTACATCCCCCCCCTTTAAGAGACCGATGGATAGTCTATTTCTTTCAACCTATGGGCTTAATGCGAATGAAAATCTACGAGAAATAGGACCTTATATAAGCCTTTACTAATTTGTATACTTAAAAAATTGGAGCGGAAGGCACTCGACTCCTCGAAAATGACGTGTCATTTCCTTCGTGCGATGTGAATTCTAGATGCTCTTTCAATGTCCTGCGGGATTAGCGGGACAGGTGAGACCCAGGTGCCGTACCCACTGGAACGGAACCTTCCATGGAGGCTCACCGCCCGCCCCGCGGAAAGCGAGTGCCTGGAGCGGAAATCTATAACCTAGTTTGAAATTGAAAGTTCAACGATATTGCAAGTCAGTAAGAGAATCTTATATCAACTGAAACAGTGAGTCTTTCTGAGCTAACGGCATACTCATTAAATAAAATATGGACCGGCCGATACTTGAATAAGTCCTCACCAGTTTAAGATTAAAAAGAAATTCGGAATATAAGATAGTTAGATTAGTTTGATCAAACAAATTTAGAAACTGTCATAGCGGTTTTACATGAGATTCTGTATATGCTCTTACCTCCTCGTAAATGAACAATAGGATTGGTCAGAAAGAGAAAGGGGACTCCATTAATATTGGAGTTCCCTTTTTTCTATCAACATTTTATACTATTCCAAAGCCAAGAGAATTTCATCACATAATGCCATCGTTTTCACATTGTCATGACCGTTTGAAAGTGGGGTATCGCCCTCTCTACAACAATGAAGAAAATGTTCGATTTCCCCGACAAATCCCCGTAAATAAAGGTCTCTCATGGTGCCAGACATGGGTGAAGCAGATGGGGTATAAATCGTGTCCATTTCGTTAAGTGCTTTCCAAGGCAGTTCCTCAAAAGATTGAGAACGATGGACTTTTAGGGAGTTCACTTCATCAGCAAAGGCGAATCCATTGTCGAAGGTTACTAACAGATTTTCACTCTCTCTTGACCATGCTGTCATTCCTGTAAAGTACAGACTTCCCACTACACCGTTATGGAACTTTAATGAAATACTCTGAGAAATATGGGAGCCAGAATTATTTTTAAAGCCTGTGACCTTGGCAACATCTCCAAACAAATAACGAACAAGATCGACCATATGAATGGCGGCAAATTTCAAAAACTGTTCATCATCTGTACAAAACGGAGTGCTATCTACAGCGAACCTTACTTCAAATGAACGTGGTTCCCCTAATTCACAGCTTTCGATAATGGTTTTTAACTTTGTGTATATTGGTGAATAACGTTTCATAAATCCGACCATTAACACTACATCTGCTTCTTCAGCAGCTCTTGCTAATTGAAGAGCTTCTTCTTCTGTCATGCCGAGAGGTTTTTCGACATAAACATTTTTTCCTGCTTTAATGCAATCCATAACAAGTGAAGGATGATCAGATGGTTGGGCAACAACAATGACCCCATCACATGGTTCATTTTCTAACATTTTTATGTAATTATCATAAGGTGTACCTTTACTCCCATAGCGTAACAATGCTTCCTTAGATCGATCAAGATTTCGAGTAGCAATGGCCAGAATATTTGCTCCTGCCTCAACAACGGAAGGGTAAATATTTGTGGTAGCGTGAAAACCTGCTCCGATAAAGCAAATTGATGATTGTGTCATAAAATTCTCCTTCATTCTCCATTATTAATAGCTTTAGTGTAACCTTTATTGCTAGTTAATTTACTATTCGATGGAATTCTTCATTTTTCGGAGATTACATTTGAAAATACGAAAAGAAACCCCGAAACCTATTATATAGTATAAATGGTCTATTCTATAGCGATTGCAAGATTCTTTGCAAAAGGTTTTTTTATATGGTTCTTTTTGCATACTTTGTTGCTGTAGCATACAAAAAAGGATGAAAACACTAATTTCATTCCTCATTCCGTATTAAAAATGATGCGAAAAGATGCCCAAAGTCAATCTTCATCACGAATTGAGAGCTAATTCGAAAAGCAACAAACTTTGCGAGAACAGCCTTTTTATAAGAGAGCTTTGGAATAGTTCGAAATCCTCCCCTATTTTCATGTTTGAAAAAATGGTATGATTAGAGGACGCTATTTCAGTGCGTATTTTATTTCTATTAACGGAGTGAACGAATGAGTAAACCTAAAAAGAAAAGTGGCATCGGAAGCGGAACAGGAAAGAAAGGCTGGAATCGCTGGCAAGCCGGAGCAAATAAAAAGAAGAGTAACAAGCCTTATAAAAGTGTCGGTGTGAAGAACGCTGAAGGCAAAAAGAAATAAAATTGTGTAAAAGTCTGCCCCCAGAATATACTGGGGGGCAGACTTTTTTTCTTTTAACGAAAAAATACTATGTTTCCGTGATGTAGCTCACTACAATGATAATCATTCGCAATTATGATTAGGATAACAACTCACACGAGGAGGAGTTTCAATGGAACAAAAAAAGATTAGCAGTCAAGGGAAGGTTGCCGAGAAGACCCAGTCAAAAATAGGCACCTGGTTGTCTTTAGGAATAGTAGGTATCGTTATTCTTGTTACTTATTTTGTGCTTTTCGGAATATTTATGGACCGAATTTAGGAGGGGAAAGAATGAATATGCATATGGATGAAAAAATTTGGCTAACTATTAGTTTCGGCATGATTATGATTTTTATGGTTATAACCGGGTATCAAGCAGTAGCGTTAGAAATGGGACCACCTAGTCATAAGGAAACTATTGATCCGCAAAAAGTAGATGAAACAGCCCCATTCGATCAACCAGGAGTGAAGAAAATTGGCGAAAATGAATATGAAGTGGTGATGACTATGCAAATATTTAGTTTTACACCGATGGATATTGAAGTACCCGCAGGGGCAACGGTACATTTCACCTTAACCTCTAAAGATGTTGTCCATGGATTTCAAGTAGCAGGTACGAACATTAATGCGATGATTATGCCAGGGCATATTCAAACGATTACCCAAACATTTGATGAGCCTGGTGACTATTTAGTGTTATGTAATGAGTATTGTGGTGTTGGACATCAAGCGATGAGTACCACCATATCGGTAAAATAAAGGGGGGAAGACAAAATGGAAACAGTACGAACGACAGAAGTAGATCAGAAAACAAATAGAGTTTTAGGGATAAATACAGGAGATGCAATCTTAACAAAATCATATGTGTCAGTTGCTTTTATAGCCTTATTATTAGGTGGACTTTTAGGACTATTACAGGGATTAAACCGGGCAGGTCTATTAACTTTACCAACTTGGCTGAATTATTATCAAATCTTAACAGCTCATGGAGTACTGTTAGTGGTAGTCTTATCTGCCTTCTTTACAATCGGCTATTTCTATGCCGGACTTTCACATACTTTAGGAGGTCTTCTACCTAAAGTAAGAAAGATGGCGTGGATCGGATTTTGGCTGAAAATTTTAGGGTTTGTCATTGCTGTCATTCCGATTTTACTAAATAAAGCTTCAGTGATGTATACATTTTATCCACCAATGGCAGCCTCTCCCTATTTCTATATCGGATTAGTTTTTATCGTCCTAGGAATTTGGATGACTGCATTCGGAGCATTTATCAATGTGGCACATTGGAGAAAGAACCACAAAGGTGAGCATTTACCGATTCTTGCTTTTTTTGCCACAGGAGTCTTTGTACTATTATTTTTTGGTAGTCTTCCTGTAACGGTTGAGGTTTTGACTATCATTCCTTGGGCATTTGGATGGGTAGAGACGATTAATGTAATGGTTTCACGAACCTTATTTTGGGCATTCGGGCATACGTTGGTGAATATTTGGTATTTAACAGCTGTTTCAGCTTGGTATGTCATCGTTCCGAAAATTATTGGTGGCAGACGTTTTAGTGATACCTTAACGCGTGTCGTCATTATCGGATTAGTCGTCATGAATATTACTGGTGGGTTTCACCATCAGATCATTGACCCTGGTATTTCGCTAACGGTGAAATTCATGCATGTGTTTATGAGTTTAGCCATTGGATTTCCTTCATTAATGACGGCTTATGCAATGTTCCGTGTATTTGAACGTACTGCAAGAAAGCAAGGAGGAAAAGGGGTTATCGGCTGGTTTAAAAAAATGCCATGGGGAGATGTTCGCTTCCTCGCTCCATTTATAGCGATGGTTTCCTTCATACCTGGAGGAGCAGGTGGTATCGTTCAAAGCACAAACCAATTAAATCAAGTGGTTCATAACACGATGTGGATTGTAGGTCATTTTCATTTAACTTTAGGAACCACGGCAATTTTAACCTTCTTTGGTATTTGTTATTGGTTAGTACCCTATATTTCAGGAAGAGTCTTAACCCCAGCAATCAATAAATTGGGGGTAATTCAAGCTCTTATTTGGGCAGTTGGGATGATCTTTATGTCTGGAGCTATGCACTATATAGGCTTACTAGGCTCACCGAGAAGAACGTCATTTACCACCTACGGGGACCATGCAGTAGCATTAAGCTGGAATCCATATTTACTCCTATTAGCGGTCGGAGGAACACTGTTAATGATTGGCGTACTCATTCAGGTTTATGCGGTCTTTCACCTTATGTTTTTTGCACCAAAAGGACAGACGGAATTTCCAATTGCAGAAGAAGAAGAGAATGCAAGTAAAACTCCTTATTGGACAGAGCGCTGGGGAGTGTGGATTGTGGTGATGTTACTCCTCGTTTCCATGGCCTACGTTTTACCTGTAGTAGACATGATTATAAATGCTCCTCCGGGTTCACCACCTTTTAAAACGTGGTGATTGAATGGACATAAAAGTGATAACTGGCGGTATAGTTGTCTCTTTTGGTTAGCGAAATGGAATCGATGGAAAGAGATAATATTTGATTTGGGACGTGAGTACGATGATCAAAAATCATTACAACATATTTGCCTGTTGTCTAGTATTATTATTTGGAATTGCGCTGTTTTATATCGGAACAGATGGATTTCAAGCCTATACGGCAGAATCAGCTAGAGTGAATCGTCTAATAGATGTTCAACCTACATTTCCTGATGTCCAATTAGAAGATAGCAATCAACGAAAATATTCAATCTCGGAGTTTGAAGGGAAGTACGTTTTTATTACTTTTCTATATACAGCCTGTACATCGGTATGTCCACAACTAGAATACAATATGTCTCAAGTATATGATTTACTTCCTAGTAAATATATTGGCGAGGATATCATTTTTCTAAGTATTAGTTTTGATCCAACGAATGATGATCCAGCGACTCTGAATAAATACAAAGATTATTTTAAAAGTGACGGAGAAACTTGGAGAATGGCGAGAATTCCAGATCAAGGACAATTAGATCAGTTATTAGAAAGATTCGGAGTGATTGTTATCCCTGATGATAATGGAAATTTCGCACATAATTCAGCCTTTTATCTAGTGAATAGAGAAGGTCATTTAATCAATGTGCTGGATTATCTGAAGGTGGAGGAAGCGGCGAATACAATTGTGAACATTCTTGATAAAGAAGAGGGAGAATTGCCATGAATCAGTCATTATTTGGGTTGTTACTATTCATTGGATTAATCCTTCCTCCAGTCACTTTTTTAATGGAATCGATAATGATTATCCACATGCATATGCAGATGCCAATGCTCATTATCTCAGGGTTTCTGATGGGTTGTTTTTTTCAAAAGAAATTTCCCCGCTTCTTTGAAAAGTGGAATGAAAATGGTATTCCGGGACTATTACTATTTTGTATTATCATGCTTTATTGGATGATACCAAGAACAATGGATGAAGCGTTGGTCGTTCAAAGTGTTGAATTCTTTAAGTTCATCAGCTTACCCTTTTTAGCGGGTGTACCGTTGCGTGATAGTTGGATGAAACTAAGTTCACTCCAAAGAAATGTGACGATAGCAAGTTTTACACTGTTTTTTATTGGAATGGGCTTTCTTTATATTAAGTCTCCCGTACAGTTATGTAACAACTATTTAGTGATTGATCAAATCATATTAGGGTGGGGATTTTTAACAATGGCGATTCCGATGATTGTTTATCTCGGTTATGTCTTTTTAATCGACTCTTCTCAATATGAATAATGTTCCTAAACGAATCAATTAATGGATGAAAACCCATATAAAAATAGAAAAACAAGTATAGTAAAAATACTTGTTTTTTTATTATTCAATGGAATATGTTTACTGACAAGTAAAGCCATACTGGAATGAAAAACTTTTGATAGTAATTTGAACTTGGATTATAGTAGAGATGATTAGATGACCTCTGACACAAGCTAAAGGTCATTGAGCAGAGAAAATAAGTAAAAGTTATTCATAGAAAATCGATTTTTGAAAGAATCTAGTGAAAGTTATTGACCTTGTGGTGCACAACATGGTTTATGATTTTAATAAGAGGTGGCAGTCATGTATAAGGTAAGTGAATTTTCGAATATGACCGGACTAAGTAAAGAAACGTTGAGGTATTATGCTGACATTAAGTTGCTAGAGCCAGTCTATACTGACCCGCAAAATAAATATCGATATTACGATAACGGCTCTTATTTAGTAGCTAGATTATTGATATACTTGCGAAGGTTTAATTTTTCAATTCAAGAAATGTTAACGGTTGTTAGTGACGAATCCTTTAATAATCTGGAACAGCTGATTCAGGAAAAGAAAAAGAGTTTGGAGTCTGAAATTATTCGAATACAAACGATTATCGAAGAAATGGATGATTTCTTTGAGATGGGAATAGGAGAGAAAAATAATGATTAAATGGCACGAAGAGCGAATAATACCGGTAAACATCGAAGTTATCTGGCATTTGTTTGAAATTGAAAACATTCAACGCATCATGCCTAATGTAATTGAAAATAAGGTGATAGAGAAAAAAGAAGGGGTAGTCGGCACCAAATACCAGCAAAAATATAAAGAAGGAAAGAGAATTGAAACGTATATTGTTGAAGATTTAGCTTACGAAAATACTCCAGAGAAAAAGTATAATAAAATCGGTTTTACTCTAGCAAAGGCGTTTGAAATCGAAGCAGATTTTACCTTATTAAAAATTGATGATGAGAATACAAAATTTATTTACAAAGGTCAAAACGAAGGTTTGAATTTTTTAGGGAAAGTGTTGTTAAAACTTGGCGGCGAGAAAAATAATAAAAAAGTTGTGATCGATTTTATGGATCTCGTTGAAGAAGAGTCCTTGAAAGAAAAAATAAAACAATAATTGAAATTTTTGTCCTCACTGCCTATTGTAGATGAGGACGTTTTATATTTAATGGACTTTTCGTATACATTATTGTTATGTAGTCAAATTTTAGAAGGAACCTTCATTTTGCTGGTGATTCACATCAAAAACAAATGTGGAATTGCCCCAAAACAAAACTATATTATCGTTTATAGACTTGATTTTCACGTAAAGGATAGGGGTTTTTTCAGCGTATATATCGTTCGAATGATAGGTTTAAGAGCTTCTTCTCTAGTTTTTTCGTGCGAATAACTGCCAAAACAGAAGATTCTAGTGAATAGTAAATTAAATAGACCAGTGAATATGAATTGAGCAATAGCAAAGTAGAATCTTGTACCATATGTGAGGTGGAAAAATCACTAAAGAACCAAAAATTACTATTCATATAGGTATGGATAGAGAGGTTTTTCCAAGAAAGTGAAAGAAATAACAATTCTAACAGTTGATTAGATGTAATTAGTAGGAGGTGAGGTGGTCAGAACATTTAACATTTAGGAGTTTTAGCCGATATAAACTTTGGATCTTTAATCATGGTGGTTGAATCATCTAAAAAAAGACGTTTTTCTTATCGTATGATTCTATTTAAAGTTCACAAAACGGAAGAAATATAGTGATATAATAAATTCCGATTGTTTTTGTGGTTAGGATCCTAAATTATCCTTTATGATTTAGGACGATTCTTAACATTTTAAAATGGTTTGATAGGGTTGTTTTCACAAGGAATATTGTTTTTCGTATCATTTCAGATGTAATCGTTAGCGAAAAGAGTTGTCGCCATCATTTTTTGTTTCAAGAGGAAAAACTATTAGAAAAGATCCTTAGTTTAAAATGTTTTTTTACTAAATTTGGGGAGAGAGTATAGTGAAAACTAAGATTCAAGGTAGAAAATCATTAAGGAAATCCTTAACTACATTACTAATCGTTTTAATTGGATTTTTATTTACTATCAGTGGTATTCTAATGTATTTTACCACTAATAATTCAATTTATAAAACGATAAGTGAGAGTAATATTCAAAGTGCAGAGAGGATTGCAGGAGCAATAGATTTAAATACATATAGTCGTTTCTTAGATGATCCTACGAAAAATGAATCCTATACTGAACTACGTGAGCAATTGAATGATTATCGTGAAAAGATTGGGGCGATGTATGTTTATACACTTCAGACCCAGGATCAAGAAGTTGTAATTATGATAGATGGGATGCCTTCAAATGATGAAGCCGTTCCAGTAGGAGAACCGACGACCGCTACAACGTTTAAAGATGTTGCAGATGTCCTCACTGGAGGAGTAAATAGTACGGATATTGTACATGATCCAGAGTATGGTGATTATATATCCACCTTTGTTCCGATTGAAGATAATGGTCGAGTTATTGGGATAGTAGGTGTCGATATGGACGCAGAAAAAGTGGGAACATTAAGTAGAAATGTCATTTTTTCTTCTATTCCGATTTATTTAGGTATTTTTGTATTAGTATTATTGTTAATGTTAATACTCATTTATTATTATTTAGGAAATCGACTTAAGCCTCTTTCACAATTAAATAACGTCGCAACTTCTATCACGGAGGGGAAAATTCATCAGGCTAAACATTTATTAAAAGATGTGAATAATAAAAACAAAGATGAAATCTATGGCTTATATCAATCGATGAATAAAATGACGGAGTCTCTTGACGAGATGATACAAGGTATTCGTAGTGTTTCTGGTAATGTGGAAAAGCAAAGTGAAGTATTAGGAAGAGCTTCAAATGAATTGTATCTGGGGTCCTCACAAATAGCTATTACTATGGATGAAATGGCTACTGGCTCAGAATCCCAAGCATCCTTATCTACGAACTTAGCTGAGAACATCCAAGAATTCACTACTTTAATCAATCAGTCAAAAGAACAGGGAAAACTGATTTATCAATCTTCATCTAATGTTGAGAGAAATGTAATGGTTGGAACAGGCTTAATGAATGATTCAATTAATAAAATGGAGAGCATTTATCAGATTGTGAATCAATCCGTACAAAAAGTGCAAACGTTAGAATCTCAAACAAATGAAGTAACCTCTCTCATTACTTTAATTAGTCAAATCGCAGATCAGACTAATTTATTGGCGTTAAATGCAGCAATAGAGGCTGCAAGAGCTGGAGAACAGGGAAAAGGATTTGCCGTGGTAGCTGATGAAGTCAGGAAATTAGCAGAAAGTGTATCTAGTTCTGTAAAAAGTATTCATTCTATCGTCAATAATGTAAAAAATAATTCAAATGAAATGGTGCATATTCTAAATGAGGGCTTAAATGTTGTAGAGACTGGCAGAGAAAACTTAAATGAAACAGGGGTTGCGTTTAAAGATATCTCGGATACCGTATCCGAAATGAATAAAATAGTTGAATCTATGAGCAATCATTTGGAGAAGGTCGCGAATAGACAATCGATAATAGAAAAATCAATCGGTGATATGGCATCGATATCTGAAGAAAGTGCAGTAGGAATTGAACAGGTTTCAGCCGCGACACAGCAGATGAGTAGTTCTACTGAAGAAATGAATCAGTTAGTCAATGAGCTTGTTAGACTGTCATCAGAGCTGAAAGGATTAAATGAAAAATATAACTAAATCGACATCAACTTTATCTAAGTATTATGATTTGGTAAATAGGACGATTAAACCCAAGTATCTTGAAGAAGGATACTTGGGTTTTTGTAAGGATTAAATACACGCAAACATAGTTTTTTTTATTTTCTGGCAGAAGATTCCATCTTAATGCGTGGGATAGGGCTATATCCCAGCGGAAAAAAACTCGCCAATCCTATCTTACAAAACAGTTAAATTCAAAAAAATAGAATGATTTGCTTTGCTAAAACTCGTGATATAGAGGGAAGTATATAAATGCTTTAGTCATACGGGATCTAAACGTAATCTATTTTTGCATCCGTCTCTGTGCAAACATGAGTAACGAAATGGGTTTGCATTTTTGAGTCTAGTGAACTATAATTAACCACATGGTTAATTATAATAATGAAAATCTCGACCAAGTCTTTTCGGTGTTATCGGATCCTATTAGAAGATCCATTATTCAAGAATTAGCGAAAGGAGAGAAAACGGTTAAGGCGCTAGCAGAGCCCTTTGATATCTCATTACCGGGTATTTCAAAGCATTTGCGTGTATTAGAGAAAGCAGAATTGGTGTCCTATCGAAAAATGGGAAGATATAAATATTACTGCCTAAAACCTGAATCAATCGATGACGCTTCGGAATGGCTTTCATTTTTACGTACTTTCTGGGAAAGTCAATTAACAAGCCTAGAAAAGCACTTATTACAGTCTGAAGAAGAAAAGGGAGGAATAAAGAATGATCACGATGAATAATCCAACAGAATTTACGCTTCAACTAAATAAAATTTACCCAGTAAAACAAGAAAGAGTTTTTCAGGCTTGGACAATGCCAGAAGAGCTATCTAAATGGTGGGGACCAGAGGGATTTACGACTACAATTGATGAAATGAATGTTGTCGTTGGTGGGTCATATAAGTATAAAATGCATTCACCTGATGGGGAAACTCATATTTTAACAGGGGAGTATAAAGAAATTGTTCCAAATCAAAAACTTGTTTTTACTTGGAAGTGGGAGAATGATGGACAGGAATTCCCAACGACACTTGTAACCATCGACTTTCTTGAACAAGGGCAATCAACAGAACTGTTGTTAGCTCATACAAAGCTACCAAGTGAAGAAGCTGCCAACAATCATAATTTTGGATGGACAAGCTCATTAGAAGGTGACTTGAACTCCTATTTTACCAAATAGACAAATTAAAAATAGAAGGAATGTTGAGGATGAATGAAAATTTGCTAATGAATCAATTTGAGTTTGCTCGTATGATTATCCTAAACGTTGGAAATGAAGTGACAGAGGAAATTGCTGACATTATTCCTAAGGGCTTTCCAAATTCCCTTCGCTGGCAATTAGGTCATGTTTATGTAACAGTTGAAGAAATCTTGTTTTATTTTGCAAATGAGAAAATGAATCTTCCCGCAGATTATAGCGAATTGTTTTCTCGTGGAACTAAACCATCCTCTTGGAGTTCAGAACCTCCCGCAATTGAAGAGTTGTTTACGCTATTAAAAGAACAGCAAAGCCGTGTAAAAGAAACATTTAGTAATCGAATGGACGAAAAACTTTCACAAACGTTTGAAGCAGGTCCTTTGAAGCTTGAAACGATTGGAGAGGTTCTCCTTTTTGCTTTATTTCATGAAAGTGAGCATATCGGCTGTATCAAGAGCCTAAAGAATGCTGTTAAAGCATAAGGAATGAGCAGGAGCCAAACTTGGTTCCTGCTTTTTTCAAGTAGGCTGGTTTCGCAAAGTTTGTGGCTTTTCGTATCAGTCTATAAACTGTGATATAGCTTTGCATCGGAGCATCATTTCATCATTTTTATTGCAAAAAAAAAACAAAATGATGGATTAAATCTAAATTTAGATGAAATAGCAACAAAGTATACGATAAGGGACAAAATAAAAGTTAACTAAGTGAATTATTCGAAGCATCATTGAATTACTACATACGGGCGCATCATTTCATAATCTTCATGTTCTAAAATATGACAATGCCAAACGAATAACCCCGTGTAAGGACCAAACGGAACAATAATCCGGGTTATTTCTCCAGGGTTTGCACGAACGGTATCTTTCCATCCTTGTTCGTTGAGATCGGGAGAAATGCGTTGTCCGCATGGGACGATTTTTTCCTCTTCTTGATAAATATCTTGATCAAAAGGCTGTCGGTCAAGAATTTGGAAGCGAACAAGATGTAGATGAATTGGATGAGTTGCTTTTGACACATTAATAAAGCTCCATATCTCAATACTCCAAAGGCGAGGGGTTTCGGTTATCGGATCCATCCATAAACGACTATTTAATAAATGAATGGAACGATTGTATTGATCGGGTCTCATATTAAGCAGCAAGGGTCTTCTCTTGTAATATGATTTTTCTTCAAACTTTGGGAAGGGAACTAATGTACAAGGCAATTTGCTATCGACTGGACTAGAAATCGTTTTAGTAACGGAAATTTTCATCACGACCCCATCTGATTCAGGGTCAGGTAAGTCACCTTGTGGAAAAGGGGAAGCGGCATCATTTTTCAAGATAAAAGTTTCTCCAACTGAAGATGAAAAATCAATAATCACATCAGCTCGTTCAGCAGGAGCGAGTAATAATTCAAAGATTTCAACAGGACGAGCAAGAAATCCTTGATCGGTCCCAATTTGAAAAAAAGGTAATCTATTTTCAAGGGAAAGTCGATAAAACCTTGCGTTTGATCCATTTAATAATCGGAATCTATACTGTCTAGGCTCTACTTCTAGATAAGGCCAAATTTTCCCGTTAACTAAAATCATTTCACCGAAAAAATCAGGGATTACAGAAGGATTTACTCCAATGACTGGTGGATCTGGCTCAGCAGGATAAAAGAGGGAACCATCTGAATTTAGAGTGCGATCTTGGAGGAGCAAAGGTATCTCAAAAGGACCATTGGGTAAGCGTAGTGATTGTTCTTCCTTGTCTTGGATGATATAAAGGCCAGCTAATCCTGCATAAATATTTAAGCGGGTAATCCCCATGGCATGATCGTGATACCAAAGAGTCGTAGCCGGTTGTTGATTTGGATAATGATAAGTTTTCGTAGAAAAGAAAGGTCCAACTTCTTTAAATCCACGTGTAAACCAAGCTTCCGGATAGCCATCACTTGTGTCAGGGGTTACACTTCCATGAAGATGAACGACGGTTCTAACCTCCGGATGATTTTTCTCAGCTCCGTGTACAGTGGTATCAATAGGTAGAAAATGCTTTTGTGGTAGTTCGTTCTTCCATAAAACGCGAATTTTCTGGTTACGCCAAACTTTAAATGTCGGCCCCGGGAAAAGTCCGTTATAGCCCCATAGAGTTGTAGAGGGTAAATCGCGATGAAGCTTTTGTTGGCATGGTTTCATAGTCACCTCATAGTATGGCTCCCCGTGAATAAATAAGAGCGGGTGGATGGTATCCATGACTGGCAGTGGATCTACAAATTTTTTAAGCATCTTACTGCTCCTCTCACTGTATCTTCTACTCATACTTATTACAATTTTTCGAATTTAAGTCTATTAATTGATAGGTTCTTTTCGTATCCATTGTTTCCATTGATTTTATTGAGCGACAGAATTCTTCATTGTACTACTGATTTTGTTTAATTGTTGGCGATAAGATGTCTTGGAAATGACCTTTTTTCTGGAGTATATTTAGTTTGGAAAAAAACCTTTCAGTAAGAAGACGAAGTATAAGAAAGATAATTACAGAAGATGAATTCTGTAATTAATTATATCAAGATAGTTAATGTTGTCTTTTTATTTTAAGGTTTCTATGTTAATGAAATCGGTTGTAGCTTCATGGAGGGTGAGCATAGAAGGTAGGATAAAAGGAAAACATAACTCAAAATAAATACTAAAAAGTGAGATATTAGTAGCATATAGTCGTTTTTTAGTCTGGAAGAAACGAATTGATCTATTTCTAATAGATAGATTAACTTTTTGAATGGGGAGATACATTGAAAGTATATAAGAACGGTTTTATTTTTTGACTTTGGAAAAGAGAATTCTCCTTCATACCATAAAGGAAGGCTCTCATTAGAAGAGTTCTAGCTGGATTTCTCTATTATAAAGGCTGTTTTCGCAAAGTTTTTTGCTTTTCGTATCAGTCTATTATCTATGATTTAGCTTAGATTCGTCTATTTTTTGATAGAATTCAACAGTGAAATGAAAGATTTAATCAAAAATATGATGAAATAGCCACAATGTATACGAAAAGAGCCATTAAAAAAATACCAAATATAGTAGAGAAATTTAGTCTATTTATATTCATCATCCTAATTCGTTAAGATTCTCAGATTTTACTATTTTAATATAATTACATCTGTAGATTCATTCGATTTTATTAAAAGCTTATATAGAGGATTAATTATACTTATTCGTCCGCCTTATCTCACAATTATTTATGGAAATAGGGCAATTCAAAATATATCAAATTTCTTCAATAGTAAAGGCTGTTTTCGCAAAGATTGTGTTTTTTTGTATCAGTTAATTATCTGTGATATAGCTTTGTTTCGGGCATCATTTCGTCTGTTTTTGATAGAAATCAACAATGAAATGGAGGATTTAGTCAAAAATCAGATGAAATAGCCACAATGTATATGAAAAGAGCCATAGTAAAATAAAATAATATTGACAAATCCAAATAGCATGATACGATAACTTCGAAAACTAATTTAATATGACGATCCACTAGGGGTGCCTTCTCTAAAGGCTGAGATTAAAGTATGACTTTAAGACCCTTTGAACCTGATCTGGTTGAGACCGGCGTAGGGAAGTGATGGTTGAGTGTTACATAGATTCTTCTTTTATGTACAAAACTTAAGCCACTTCCTTTATGCGCTATGCATGATAGGAAGTGGCTTTTTTGTTTAGACAGGGCTGTTTTCTCAAAGATTGTGGCTTTTCATATCAGTCTATTATCTGGATAAAGCTTTGATTCGAGTATCATTTCGTCTGTTTTTAATGGAAATCAACAAAATGTATGATTAAATCAAAAATCAGATGAAATAGCCACAATGTATACGAAAAGAGCCTTAGAAAAAAACCAATTGCTGTGGATCGTCGGAAAAGAGGGAAAAGAATGACATTTTCACAGGAATTAAGAGAAGCTGTAGCGCCAATTTGGGAAGCGAGTTTTGATCATCCCTTTGTAAAAGGGATTGGAGACGGGACTTTATCTCTAGATAAATTTCGTTTTTACGTTCAACAAGATGCCTATTATTTAACTCATTTTTCCAGAGTGCAAGCATTAGGGGCTGCAAAGGCAATGGATTTACGAACAACAGCAAGAATGGCTGCTCATGCTCAGGGAACAAATGAAGCAGAGATGTCCCTTCATGAAAAATTTTCGAAGCAACTGGGTATTACAGAGGATGAACTCCTTGCCTTTCAACCAGCACCTACAGCCTATGCCTATGCCTCTCATATGTATCGTGTAGCTCAGTTTGGTGGATTGGCGGAAATTATTGCAGTGATTCTGCCATGTTACTGGCTTTATTACGAAATAGGTGAAAGATTACAAGCTTGTACGCCAGGTGAGCCTATTTATCAAGAGTGGATTGCCACGTACGGAGGGGATTGGTTTAAAGAGCTAGTAGATGAGCAGATTCAAAGATTGGATGAATTAGCAGAAACGGTTACAGAAGCAGAGCGTGACCGGATGAAAAACCATTTTATTTTAAGTAGTTTATATGAGTTGCAGTTTTGGGAGATGGCATACACATTAGAAAAATGGCCATTTCAGGAGAAATTGAATCAACAGAAGTTGAGTGAAGTCGGTGATTTACGTGGGTAAATTAAAGTTAACTGATATTTTAGTGACTGTTGTGATATCCATTGGATTCGGAATTATATATAAACTATGGGGTCCAGTTTATAACGTATTTAAGCCGTTTGGGTTTCATGCAGAGCAATTGATATACGGAATGTGGTTTATGGCTGCTATCGTTGCATTTTTAATAATTAAGAAACCAGGAGTTGCACTTTTAGCGGAAATCGCAGCCTCTTCAGGTGAATTGTTAATGGGATCTGAATGGGGACTTGAAGTTCTCTTGTTTGGATTGATTCAAGGATTAGGTGCTGAACTTGTCTTTATGATGGTGCGTTATAAGCGGTCTGGATTAATAATTGTTTGCTTAGCGGCTGTAGGGTCTGCCCTAGGATCGATTGTGATGGACTACTATAAAGGCTATATGGGAGATCTTGAATTATGGAATTTACTACTATTCCTTTCCGCAAGAATCGTAGGATCTATCCTAATCGCGGGCATGGGGTCTTACTTTTTAGTGAAAGCTTTAGAGCGCACAGGGGTTACTAATATTGTTCGTCCTCCCAGTCAACAAGATTTTGATGCATTAGATCAATAATAAGGAGGGGTAAGGATGAAGATTAAAGACCTTCGCCTCAAGTTTCCTGACAAGGAAGAGCTTTTGTTTAAGGATTTGAGCCTGAACATTAAGAAGAATGAAAAAGTATTATTACTAGGTCCATCAGGTTGTGGAAAGTCGACTCTTTTACAAGTCTTGTCGGGAGTGATCCCTACCTCGGTTGACGTACCCATGAAGGCTGCTGAAATAGAACATCCTCCTTCATGGGGGTATGTTTTTCAGGACCCGGATACACAATTTTGTATGCCTTTTGTGGACGAAGAAATCGCCTTCGTTCTTGAGAATATACAAGTTCCACAAAAAGAGATGGGGGCAAGAATTAAAGCGGTTTTAGCAGATGTGGGACTTTCTTTTGAGGATGTTCATACAAATATTGCGACTTTATCGGGTGGGATGAAACAGAGGCTTGCGATTGCCTCTGTTCTTGCTCTTAAGCCAGATACGCTCTTTCTTGATGAACCAACAGCACTTTTGGATGATGAAGGAACAAAGGCAGTCTGGGAAACCGTAAAGCAAATCAGCCATGACAAAACCGTAGTGATTGTGGAACACAAGCTCAATCACGTACTTGAATTAGTCAACCGAATTGTCCTTTTCAATGAAAAAGGAGAAATATTGGCAGATGGTGCAAAGGAAATGATTCTCCGCCAATATCGAGATACGTTACGTCGACAAGGTGTTTGGTATCCAGAGATTTGGAGAGATTATCTCAATCAATCTCCACCAGGGAAAATCTCCTCTTCAAATGAGGTTGTTATAGAATTAAAAGACTTCAAAGGTTATCTTCAAAAAAAAGCCAAAATATCAGTTCCTGAAGCAACAATCCGACGTGGTGAGTGGATTACGGTAGTAGGAAATAACGGAGCAGGAAAATCTACGCTCCTACATAGTCTGATGCATCTCATTAAAACAAATGGGGAATATTTTCTTTTCGGGGATCTTGTTTCAGCAAAAAAGGTACCAGAAGGTGTAACTTTTGTTTTTCAAAATCCTGAATTTCAATTTGTTACAAATTCTGTTTGGGATGAGATTGCTTATGGTCTCCGACTTAAAATGGCGGAAGAGAGAGAAGTGGGTGAAGTGGTAGAGGATCTTTTGCAGCGATTTAAATTACGTGAGCAAAGGAATCAGCATCCTTACCAACTTTCTATGGGGCAGAAACGGAGATTAAGTGTTGCGGCATCTATTGTGAATAAAAAATCAATCATTTTGTTAGATGAACCTACCTTTGGACAAGATGCTCAAAACACATTTGCACTTTTAGAGATGTTGCAAGACTATCAACGAGAAGGGGTCACCATCATCATGGTGACTCATGATCAGCATATTGTGGATTTCTTTGCAACTAGAGTGTGGACAATTGAGGATGGTTTGTTAGTTAGCGATAACTATAACGATTTGAATCAGCTTCAATCTCCAAAGAGGGTAATGTTATGAATTTACAGGAAATTCAAACTCGTGAAACGTGGCTTTATCACATTAATCCGAGCTTGAAACTAGTATCGATTATGAGTCTCTTTATTTTTCTTTTATTCGTACATGATTTAAATTGGATTATTTTCATTACTTTGGGGTTCTTTTTATTAGTTTGGATTTTTTCGGGCTTCTCCAAAAAATTATTGCTCTTATTATTTCTTCCCTTTCTTTTCGTGTTTTTTTCCACTTCGACATCAATGATGTTCTTTGGAAAAGGGGATACTACATGGTTTCAATGGGGTCTCGTTCATATTACTGAAGAAAGTTTTTTTAGAGGGGTTCATTTAGGGGTTAGAGCCTTCGTGTTTGCGATTTTAGGTCTGCTTTTTGCCCTAACTACAAGACCCGTTAACTTGTTCTACTCTTTGATGCAGCAATTGCACCTTAGACCACAATATGCTTACAGCTTTATGGCGGGAATAAGGCTAATACCGATTATGATTGAGGAATTTTTTACGATTAGAAACGCCATGAAAGTAAGAGGGGTAGTCGAGCAAAAAGGGTTAAAAGGGGTGTGGTATAAAGTGAAATCCTATACCATTCCGCTGTTAGCACAAAGTATTCGAAGAGCTCATCGAATTGCAGTGGCGATGGAAACGAAACGGTTTGTAGGAGTAAAAGAACGTACCTATTTTTATAAGATAGGATTCTCTAAACATGATAGCTACTTCTTGATAGTAATCACATTGATTATTCTCTCTAGCTACTATTTGTCAATAACTCTACCTTTTTTTCCAATTGAGGATGTAAGGTATACGTCATAGAGGAGGGATTAATGTGAAGACAGGGCTACATGTCATTTCTTCGGGTCAGCAGTCAAAAGAAAGCTTAATTGCTATCGCTAGTGAGATACATGATGAAGTAGAGGCTATTCACATTCGTGAAAAAACTTGGACAGCCAAAGAAATGCTATCGGTCATTGACCTACTACTTGAAGAAGGAATCCCTGCTAACAAGATTATACTCAATGACCGAGTAGATCTTTGTTATATGAAAAAACTGGGGGGTGTTCAACTTGCTCACCACAGTGTCGATGTTTCGCTTGTGAAAAAATGGTTCCCACAAATGGAGGTAGGGTGTTCGGTTCATTCAATTCAGGACGCCAAACACTCGTATCAAAAAGGAGCGGATTACCTTCTGTATGGAAATATTTTTAAGACTGCGTCAAAGCCTGGTAAACCAGGAGTCGGCTTGATTAGCTTAAAAAGTATCGTTCAGTCAGTCCCCATCCCTGTCTTGGCAATCGGGGGAATTCAGCCTGATCACGTCCAAGATGTACTGCGTACGGGTGCTAAAGGGGTAGCCGTCCTCTCAGGAATCTATCAAGCTAAATCCCCTAGTATCGCCGCTAAGTTATTCCAAGAAGCGATAAGAAAAGGAGTTGAACAGAGATGAACCAGCATTATGATGCGATTATTGTTGGCGGGGGAGTAATCGGAACATCTATTGCCTACAACCTATCTAAACGAGGCAGAAAGGTCTTGTTACTAGAAAGAAATCAAATCGCAAGCAGAGCTTCAAAAGCCGCAGCTGGAATGCTAGGTGCTCAGACTGAGATTAAACGGGATGGCCCATTCTTTCAATTGGCCAAACAAAGTCGAGTTCAGTTTCCCTCATTAGCTCATGAATTAAAAGAAGTGAGTGGAATCGATATTGAATTTTTTCGGAATGGAATGATTAAGGTAGCTAGAACAGAAGACGAGGCTCTGCATTTAAAAGAACTAGTTCGTCATCATCAGGAGATGGGTGAACAAGCGGAATGGATGACTGCAAGTGTTTTATCTAGAACAGAATCAGCGCTATCAAATGTTCTAAAAGGCGGAATGTCCATTGAGCAAGATGGGAATGTTTCTTCTTTACAGCTGACTAAAGCATTTGCACATTCTGCTCAACTGTTGGGCACAGAAATTAAAGAATATACAGAGGTGAATCACCTCATTCTCGGTCAAAACAAAGTAAACGGTGTGTCTACTACCGGAGGCTCTTATTTTAGTGAAGAAGTAATAATCGCTGGTGGGGCTTGGAGTCAAACATTACTGGATTCAGTAGGAATAGATCTACAGAGTTTCCCTGTTAAAGGGGAGTGCTTTTCTGTGAAAACAAAAAGACAGTTAATTGCTCATACTATTTTTACAGAAGATTGCTATATTGTACCGAAGACCGGTAATCGTTTGTTAATAGGCGCAACGGAACACGCTCATAGTTTCGATGAAACGGTCTCACTAGATGGGATTTCTAGTCTAATCTCACGAGCTACTAAACTATTGCCGGGATTATCAGACACCATATGGGAAAAAGCTTGGGCTGGAATTCGTCCACAAACGGCTAGGGGTATTCCTCAAGTTGGGCGATGCAAGGATTGGGAAGGGCTTATCATTGCAACCGGTCATTACCGGAATGGGGTTTTATTAGCACCAATTACAGGGGTAATGGTGGCAGACCTGCTTGAGGGAATTGAGACAGATTCGATTTTTTCATTCCAGACAATTAATCACTCAACTAAGTGAGGAGGGACAGTCCCTAATTATCTTCAAGCCGCAAAAAGGATTTCTGAATCAAAATTAAGGAGTGATTAAAGGTGGAATTACGTCTGAATGGTAGTAAGGTAGCCGTACCAGATGAACTGAAGACGGTTGTTGACTTGATTGGTCATTTTGAACTTCAAGCTAGTATGATCATTATTGAGCTAAATGACAAAATATTAGCAAAAGAGCAGTATGTTGAAGCGGAGATTAGAAACGGGGATACCATTGAATTAGTTCAATTTGTAGGAGGCGGATGAGATGTTAACCATTGGAAATCATGAGTTTCATTCAAGATTATTATTAGGCACTGGGAAGTATCCAAGTTTGGAGATACAAAAGAAAGCTGTTGCAGAATCGGGAGCTGAAATACTAACATTTACCGTTCGTAGACTTAATATCTTCGAACCTCAACAGCCTAATTTTCTAGAACAACTTGATTTAGATGCCTATACCTTGCTTCCGAATACCGCTGGAGCTAAAACGGCAAAAGAAGCTGTAAGACATGCTCAATTGGCTCGTTCATCAGGCCTTTGTGACATGATCAAAGTAGAAGTGATTGGTTGTAATAAAACACTTCTTCCTGATCCTATTGAAACATTAAATGCCACTGAAGAGCTCATTAAAGAAGGGTTCACAGTTCTTCCCTATACATCAGATGACGTGGTGTTGGCAAGAAGGTTAGCTGAAATCGGGGCTCACGCAATCATGCCGGGTGCGTCTCCGATTGGATCTGGACAGGGAATCATCAACCCTATCAATTTAGGGTTTATTATTGAACAAACTGAGGTACCAGTTATTGTTGACGCTGGAATAGGTTCCCCTTCCGATGCAGCCTTGGCCATGGAGTTAGGTGCAGACGCTGTATTACTCAATACAGCAATTTCAGCTGCAAACGATCCGGTGAAAATGGCATCTGCTATGAAGCTAGCGGTTCAATCTGGGAGATTAGGATATGTTGCTGGAAGGATGCCGAAAAAACGCTATGCAACAGCGAGTAGCCCAATCGAAGGATTAAGCCGTTGAAGAACGATCGATATTCCCGGCAAAGCCTTTTCTCTCCCATCGGTGAACAAGGACAAAAAAAACTCGCTAGTAAACATGTCCTAATCATTGGAGCAGGAGCCTTAGGAACAGGAACGGCAGAAGGACTCGTTCGGGCAGGGGTTGGAAAGTTGACCATAGTTGACCGCGACTATGTGGAGTGGAGTAATTTACAACGACAGCAACTTTATGTTGAAGAAGATGCGAGAAATTCAATACCTAAAGCCATCGCAGCGAAGAAACGCTTAAAGGAGATTAATTCAGAGGTAGACATTTTAGCCCATATCGTCGATGTAACCCCTCTAGAATTGAAGGAGCTTGTACAAGGAGTTGATTTAATTCTCGATGCAACAGATAATTTTGATGCGAGAATGATGATCAATGATATTTCGCAGAAGGAAAGCATTCCTTGGATTTATGGGGCTTGTGTGGGGAGTTATGGCATTTTCTTTACGGTGCTTCCGAAAGTGACCCCTTGTTTACGTTGTATGTTGGAAAAAATTCCACTTGGATCGGCAACATGTGATACCGCAGGAATAATTAGTTCAGCGGTGACTATGGTTGTTTCTTATCAACTTACCGAAGCACTCAAAATTCTCGTTGAGGACAAGAAATCTCTCAGGCAAAAGCTTGTATTCTTTGATGTTTGGAAGAATGAAAATAGCGAGTTAGATGTGTCTGCCATGAAAAAAGTGGATTGTCTTTCTTGTGGAGAAACTGCGACTCATCCAGCCCTTCAATTTAATCATCAAATGAAAACTTCTGTTTTATGTGGAAGAGAGTGTGTTCAAATTCGTCCTAGTAGAAATGAAAAGCGAGATTTACAGCAAGTAGCTGCCGCACTTAAAGGACAAGGGGAGCAAGTAGAAATCAATCCGTATTTACTATCCTTTTCAGTCAATACTCATCGATTAGTATTGTTTCAGGATGGGCGTGTACTTGTTCATGGTACGAAAGAGATAGCAAAAGCTAGATCACTTTATTATCGGTATTTAGGCTAGGTTATTTACCAAAAGTTTACCAGTATACGAGGTTTGAATTAAGTTGATATCGGTCATCTTTTTGTAAGGATCTTATTGTATACATTGTGGCTATTTCATCTGATTTTTGATTAAATCACCTATTTCACTGTTGATGTAAATCAAAAATTGACGGATCCAGCTGCAGTGGCTTGCGGCTCGGGGTCAAATGAATAACCCTCCAGTGATGCAGGCATCACCTCCGAGTTCTTCATTTGCCTGACGCCGCAGGACAGCCACTTCCGCTTTTCATAAATGATGCCCGAAACAAAGCTATATTACCGTTTATAGACCGGTGCGAAAAGCAACAAACTTTGCGAAAACAGCCTTTTGTAATTATTTGAAGGAAACCTCTGCAAAACTGGAGGTTTCCTCACTATTATAGATTCAATAGCAATAATGTATGTATACGAAAAGAGCCCCAGGCTTTGAAAGGAGTAGGATGTATGATCAATAAAGCATTAACGATAGCAGGGTCTGATAGTGGTGGGGGGGCTGGAATTCAAGCTGACCTTAAAACGTTTCAAGAACTGGGTGTTTACGGGATGACAGCTATTACCGCCGTAACGGCACAAAATACATTAGGTGTTCTAGGCGTTTATCCTGTCAAGATTGAGGGGGTCAAAGAGCAACTAACAGCGATTAGTGAGGACTTGCCTCCTCAAGCAGTAAAAACAGGTATGCTATTTAGCGCTGAAATTATTAAGGTGGTCTCCAAAATCATCGCAGCCCATTCTTGGAGAAAGCTAGTCGTTGACCCGGTGATGATTGCTAAAGGTGGAGCACCATTATTACAGAAAGAGGCTGTTCAAGCCTTGCGAACCGAATTAATTCCGCTCGCATACGTCATAACGCCAAATATTCCAGAAGCAGAGATATTGACAGGAATCGACATCCTTTCGGTTGAGGATCGAAGAGAAGCGGCAAAACGCCTCTTTCAAATGGGGGCAAAACATATTGTGATCAAGGGTGGGCATGACATTAGTAACCAAATGAGGGAGTCAATCGATCTTTTATTTGATGGTAAGAACTTTCATGAATTTATTAGTCCGAGAATTCAAACCTTTCAAACGCATGGAACAGGCTGTACTTTTGCGGCAGCCATTACAGCTGAACTAGCAAAAAATAGCTCTGTCTATAAAGCTGTTAAAATAGCAAAAGAGTTTATCAATGCTGCCATATCTGAAGAATTAGGGTTTGGTCACGGTCATGGTCCGACTAATCATTGGGCTTACCGAGCTTCACGAGTTGAGATTTTATGAACCTCCGAGAAAAATTACACCTCTATTTCGTCATGGGTAGTACCAATTGTGGAGACCAGAAACCCATCGAAGTGCTCAAACAAGCACTGGATGGAGGAGTGACGATGTTTCAGTTGAGAGAAAAAGGGAACGCTTGTCTCAAGGGAACGGAAAAGATCAAATTCGCTCAAGAAGTTCAGAGTCTCTGTCAAGCATATGATGTTCCTTTTATCGTGAATGATGACGTAGATTTGGCACTATTTCTTGAAGCAGATGGCGTACATATTGGACAAGAAGATGGAAATGCTGTTGAAGTGAGAAGGAAGTTAGGAAATAGAATTTTAGGTGTATCAACTCATAATGTAAGTGAGGCGAAACATGCGATGGAGCTTGGTGCAGATTACATAGGGATAGGACCTATGTTTCCAACTTCAACAAAGTCTGATATCTGTGAAGTGAAAGGAACAGGTGTCATCGAGACGATTCGTGCTGCAGGAGTAGTGATGCCCATTGTAGGAATTGGAGGGATTAATGAAACAAATGCATCACAGGTTCTTCGAGCAGGAGCGGATGGAGTCGCTGTCATTTCTGCATTATCAACAGAACCTTGGAAGGCAAAAACATTTTTTTCTAGTGGAGCTTAAGTCTGATAAATTTTTAAGAAAAGCTTATTTTGTGTACGATGTTGGTAAAAGTGAAGGAAAGTAGTTGATGTTAAAATCAGAGAAGCTGTTCATTTCTTTAAACTCTTTCTGTATATCTTGCTGCTTAAAACCTTAATTGGTGATAGACTATCCGTTTAGCGAATAATCTTGTTCAAAAATACGGATTAATGTCCATAAATCTATCTTATTTGGTTAATATCCTTTTGAAAAGAGGTCCTAATGTTCGCGACGTGGAATTCCACATCGCGAACATCCTTGTATATATTCATATTTCCTTTATCCCTAAGGAAAATATGGTGTTTGATAAGGATGCAGATACATTGGAACTCGACATGGGGAAGGATCAGGGCTGACTGAAGTTCTAACCACTATTCCTGTAACCGCACCAGCAGCATATTCTGATTTTTAACCCTGAACCTGAAGATAGTAGCCCCAGTTTCTACCATGCCTCTAACTCGTCCTATGTCCTCAACTTGCTTGACCACCACCGTGCAATGGTCGAAAGGGATAAAATTCTGGATGATTTATTCACCCCTCTTCTTTCAAATTTGTTTTTTTATCTATAATATGCTATGTGTTCTCTGTACCTTATCAAAGTGCTAAAAATGAAATCAATGAATTGAAAAATGATATTTCAGTTATTTTTGATACGTTAGCGATAGCGTTATTGAAAAGAATACAATAATTAGAAAGTGATAGCCTTGAAAAGAATGCTATAATATTCTATGTACTAATTTATGATTAAGCGAGTGAAGTGACAATGAATTAGCAAGTCATAAACAATACGCCTGTTAAAACACAAAAATGATGCCTAATGGAATGAAAAAACTATCAGAATTTTGGAATAATTGGTTATGATCTTAGTAGAGCGATGTAATGGAGGACAAAATGATAAAAATTATGGCAGATTCAACCTGTGATTTATCACAAGAAGTGCTGGATCGATACAATATAAGCTTAGCCCCACTGACCATCCACATTGAGGGGAAGATGTACCAAGATAGGGTTGATATTGAACCTGATGATTTCTACGGAATGATGGAAGCTCTGTCTGAATTTCCCACAACAGGGATGCCAAGTCCAGCAACTTATTTAGACATTATCAATGAGGCGGTAAAAGCGAACTACAAGGAAATTTTATGTATCTGTATGTCTAGTGGCACAAGTGGAGCTTATCAATCAGCTGTTTTAGCAAAAGGTTATTTTCATGAGGAAAACCCAGATTCGAAAGTAAAAATACATGTAGTTGATTCCAAATGCATGAGTCATGGAAGTGGATGGTTACTTCTCAAAAGTGCGATGATGAGAGAACAAGGAGCCTCATTCGAAGAAATTGTTGAATTTAATGAAACCTATAAATTAAACGTCAAGCATTTTCTATCTGTTGACGATTTGGATCATTTAATTAAGAGTGGAAGACTTACGAATACAAGTGCGATTATTGGGAAGATTTTAATGCTTAAACCGATTATGACGATGAAAGATGGCAAGGGCGCGATTGTAGCCAAGGAAAGAGGCCTGAAACGCGTTCTAAAATATTACACACAAGAATTTATGAAACGAATCGATAAAGAAATGACCGATTTTATCATCATAGGGTACACCTCCGATAGTAAAATCGCTGAAAACTTGAAAACTAAAATTGAAAGAGAAACCGATTTTTCTGGAGACATTTATATTATGCAGATGGGCGTTTCAGTTGGTACTCATGTGGGTCTAGGAGCCGTCTCGATGTATTTTGTTGAAAAAAGATAATAATAGTGTCTGTTATTTGTTGTGTCTGTATGAACAAACAAGTGCAGGCATTCTTTAGTATTATGGCCACTTTGTGTCTGCATTAGCAAAATAGTCTTGAATATTGAATATTTTTTTATAGAATTGGGAAGGGAAATAAATACAAAGTGTTGAATGTTAAAGTTAAAGAAACTGATATGGTGTATTATGGTTAAGGATCAGGTACAAAAAAAATTATATATTTAAGAAAGCGCTTTCTATCCTAAGTGAAGATTCGCATGGTATTAGACCCTTTAACGTTTCTTTTTTTTTGGTGGAAAAGTATAGAAATTAGGGATATTTCCGAAACCGGTTTCGGTATCAGTGGATACTATCTCCATACATACCACTGACCGCTCATAACAGTAGGCTCTTTTCATATACATTGTGGCTATTTCATCTGAATTTTGATTAAATCGCCCATTTCACGTATTTTTCATCAAAATAGACGGATCCAGCTGCAGTGGCTAGGGACTCGTGCATTTGTCAGCCCACTACGTGAAGCAGGCTTCACTGCGTGTACTGCCAGATGCCTGCCGTCCCTGGGCAGCCACTTCCGCTTTTCATGATCCAGCTGCAGTGGCTTGAGGCTCGGGTCAAATGAATAACTCTCCAGTGATGCAGGCATCACCTCCGAGTTCTTCATTTGCCTGTCGCCTCAGGGCAGCCACTTCCGCTTTTCGTAAATGATGTCCGAAACAAAGCTATTTCACCGTTTATAGACTGCTTCGAAAAGCAACAAACATTGCGAAAACAACCTAATAATAAGATTATTTTACATAGTTGTAGGAATGAACAAACAGTATTTTATTTTTCGAAACCGCTTTCGAAAGAGGATTTAGATTTTGGGTGATAGGAAGGGTTCGCTCTTCTTCACATACATTTAAAGGAGGAATTGCAATGACAAAAAGAATGATGATGATTTTTTTGGTTTTGGTGTTGACGCTCGCGGTCATTACCCCGGTGCATGCGAAAGGAACCAGTAGCAGTAATGATGCCCTGATTAAACAATGGGAGGAAAACGGATTATTTACCGGGTTGAAAAATGAAAAAAAGAATCCAAACGCTTCCATGTCAAAAATAGAGTTTTCTGCTCTCATGAATAATCTATTTGGTTACGGATGGAGCGATTCATCGAAAGGCCATGCAAAAAAAGGAAGCGACGTGATTGAAGTAGCGAAAAAAGCTGGCTATTGGGACGAAATTTTTGCTGAAAATGAACAGGGGAATTCCTCGATAAAAACGGAGGATGCACTCCAAATTCTCACTTATTTATTCCCTGACAATGCTTTTGTTGGGGCTAATGATCAAGAACTAAATTCAAAAAAACCAATGAATCATATCCAAGCGATTCAAATAATTGATCAACAAATTGATGGATTATTTAATAAAGAAGGAACGTATTCGGATCAAACTATCAAAGGAAATGCACTGATCAATCAGTCTGATATTACGCTAGAAAATACGACCATTAAAGGAGACTTATTCGTAACTGCAGGGGCCATTGATGGGAATATCACGTTGGAAAATGTGATAGTAAGTGGAACGGTTTACATAACGAAGGCCCAGCAGAATAAAGTTCAGTCTGTGAATTCAATTCTAAATAAAGTAGTCATTTATGAACCAGGAGAAACGAAGTCCGATTGGACATTGGTATGGTCCGACGAATTTATCTCAAATGAAATCGACCCTACGAAGTGGACATATGATATTGGAAATTGGATCGTCGACGAAAATGGAAATGGAATCGCATCAGGTTGGGGGAATAATGAATTAGAATATTATACCGATTCTCAGGAAAACTCCTATATAGAAGCCGGGAAATTAGTCATTAAAGCCCAAAAAGAAGAAAATCCTGTTGAAGATAAATTTGGATCTTATGACTATACATCCGCAAAATTAAAGACAAAAGGTTTATTTAGCAAAAAGTACGGAAAATTTGAAGCTAATATTAAATTACCTGAAGGACAAGGGTATTGGCCGGGCTTTTGGATGATGCCAGAAGATGACGTCTATGGTGGTTGGCCAACTTCAGGTGAAATTGACATAATGGAAGCAGCTGGTAAAGATACGACTAAAATTGGAGGTACTATTCATTACGGGGAGCAATATCCGAACAATACGTATAAAGGAACAGAGTATCATTTCCCTGAAGGAGAAGATTTTACGGGCTTTCACACCTACGGGATTGAATGGGAACCAGGGGAAATTCGTTGGTATGTCGATGGTCAATTGTATCAAACATTAGATAATTGGTTCAGTCA
Organism: Bacillus sp. 2205SS5-2; assembly: GCF_037024155.1. NCBI lineage: Bacteria > Bacillati > Bacillota > Bacilli > Caryophanales > Bacillaceae > Bacillus > Bacillus spongicola. Next base: position 233,485 of record NZ_JAYKTS010000001.1, on the reverse strand, counting down.
AGGAACGAATCAAGCCAGTAAATATGCATTCCCAGCTCCTTTTGATCAAGAGTTTTATATGATTATGAATCTCGGTGTTGGTGGCTGGTATGGTGGGAATCCAGACGATTCAACGCAATTTCCAGGTGAAATGGAAGTGGACTATGTTCGCGTCTATGAACTTACAGGAAGAGATTACAAAGAGCCGATTGAACCAATTTTGGAAAAAGAGGAGCTGCCAGATGAAGCAAAACATCCACTTGAAGATGGAAATCTAATCTATGATAATGACTTTAAAAACCCGTTTACAATCGTCGATAATTATGATAATTTATTAGACCCAACATATTGGAATTTTGTTTATTTACCTGATTTTTCTGGAGACGGAGGGATAGTGACCGAGGAAATCGAGGGGGTCCCTTTTGCAAAAATGGACGTAAACAATGCGGGCAACGCTTTATGGGCTATTCAATTGATTCAAAAAATAGCCATTGTCGAGGGCGGAACGTATAAATTAAGCTTTGACGCAAAATCAGATTCAAACCGGAATATCATGACAAAGGTATCCGGTGGTGCTGAAAGAGGCTATGCAAATTATTCAGGTGAACAAACTATTTCCCTAACAGACCACGTTGAATCGTATGAATACACCTTTACATTAAACCAAGAAACCGATGTAGCTGCGAGGTTAGAATTTAATATCGGTAGTAATGGTAATGCGCCTGTGTGGGTTGGAAATGTTCGTGTCGAAGAATTTTTCCCAGAAGATCCGGCCAATATGCCAAAAACACCTCTAGCAGATGGGAACCACCTATATAATGGAACATTTGACCAAGGGGATATGACAAGATTGAATTTCTGGGAATTGGAAGTAGATTCAAAGTATACTGCCGATATGAGAGTTTCAGAGAGTACGAGGGAGTTAAAAGTAGCCATTACAGACGGTGGAGATTCTTCTCAATCCGTTCAACTGAAACAAACGGGATTGCAATTTTTAAAAGGAAATTCGTATGAATTAACATTTGATGCCCGTGCAAGCGAAGGAAGAGAGATTGAGGTAGAATTTTTGAGTGAAGATGGCACTGTAAGTTATTCAGAATCTGTACCTATTGTCTTAACCACCCAAATGGACGTTCATACGGTAGAATTTACGATGACGAAAGATTATAGCGATGTAGATGGTCAGCTTTTCTTTAGGCTAGGAGGCCAGAGTGGTGACATCTATTTGGATAATGCTAAACTGATTCAAACATCCGAATATATAGATTATAGCCAAGTAGATCTTTATCCATTAAAGAATGGAGAGTTTTCATCAGGACTAGATTCGTGGGACTCATATGTTCACTTTGATGCATTGGCGTCAGTCGATGAACAAAAAGAAGAATTACAAGCCAACATTGAGAATGCTGGAAATGAAACATGGAGTATTCAAGTATATCAAGAGAATATGAAACTATCAAAAGGCGTCACCTATGTTTTGTCCTTTGATGCAAGTTCTACAGCAGACAGAGAAATTGAAGTAGCGGTTGAAAATGCAGGGTATCATCGCTATTTTGAGAAGTTGGTTTCACTCCATAGTGAAATGAATTCCTATAATTTTGAATTTGTGATGACGGGGGATGATACCGTTACATTAAAGTTTTTATTGGGAAAATTCGCCCAAGCACATGAGATTACCATTGACAATGTGGTCTTGGAAGTGAAAAATGCAGAGGAATTGGAATAAAATAGTCTAGTCATTACGAAGAAGCATTCATAGTGGTGTCTGTCCCCGAATGAGTTAATGAATTAACGCATCGGGGGCAGGCATTTTTGTAGTTAACTTATTGGATTCATTTTATCGTTAGAATGATATCCTACCCTTCACCTGGACCGTGCTCCAATAAATAAGAGAAAATTCTCAGGTGCTTATCTTTTCAAAGTTATATTAGCTTCGCTGAAAACCATTATTTTTAGCGGTGTCAACCCTTGAAAAATAAAACAGAACGTGACAGGTTTCTGTCGTTACGATACCATCTACTATAGGAGAAAGTATTTCGCGATTGTAATTTCGCTTCTCCCGATTATAGTACGAACAAAGATAATGAGGAGGAAATTCTAGTGTCTAACAAATTATATGATTTAATTGGAGTTGGGGTAGGTCCTTTTAATTTGAGCTTAGCCGCTTTACTTGAGGGCAATTCAGAGGTGGATGCGGTCTTTTTTGACCAGAAACCTCAATTTGATTGGCATAAGGGGATGTTGATTGTTGGGACGAGGTTGCAGGTCCCGTTTATGGCGGACCTAGTGACTTTAGCGGATCCAACGAACCGATATAGTTTTTTAAATTATCTGTCTGAAAAAAATCGTTTGTATCCATTTTATTTTTTACAAAGATTGGATATTCCGAGAAGGGAATATAATGATTATTGTCAGTGGGTGGCCAATGAATTAGAGAATTGCCGTTTTGGGCAAAGGGTCGTGGAGCTAGATTACAATCAAAGTGAAGAATATTTTTTAGTGACAGTTGAAAATATTGAAACGAATGAACAAGCTACCTATCATAGTAAAAACCTCGTCTTAGGAACGGGAAGTGTTCCTGCGCTGCCGAAATCATTACAAGGTCTACCAGAAGAAAATGTTTTTCATACGTCTAAATTTCTTGAAAATCAAGAGCGGTGTCGAAAAGCAAAATCGATCACAGTTATTGGGTCGGGCCAAAGTGCGGCTGAAGCATTTCGTGAATTATTAAAAGAAAGAATGGAGCATCAATACAAATTAACGTGGATCACACGATCGAAAAGCTTTTTATCGATGGAAGAATCGAAGTTGAGTGTTGAACAGTTTTCGCCTGATTACGTGAATTATTTCTATCAATTCCCTCAGGAAAAGAAAGATGAGATATTTGCTTCTCAGGATTTATTGTATAAAGGAATAAGCTCTCATACGATTAATGATATTTATAATTTACTATATGAACATTCCGTATCAGGTGAAGATTTGAACTTAGGACTTCAGGTGTTAACTGAGGTTAATGAAATACGCGTGGAGGAAGGCCAGTGTGAAATTTTCTGTCATCAATGGCAACAAGATAAAGATTTCACTCATGAAAGTGAAGTGGTAATCGTAGGTACTGGTTATCGTCCGAATGTGCCGAGCTTTATTAAAGAGAAATTAGGGTCATATATTAAATGGGATGACCATGGAAGATATGAGGTAGAGGCGGATTATCGTCTGCGCTTAAATATTCCTAATCAAATCTATGTTCATAGCGGAATCTCTCATAGTCATGGAGTAGGGTCCACTAATTTAGGGCTAGCTGTGCACCGAAATAAAGTGATTATCAATCACCTAGTCGACAAAGAGCTATTTCCGATGCAAGAGAAAAATGTATTTCAGAATTTTGATGCAGATAAGCTTCAGTAAATAATAATGAAGCGAAAAGCGATGTGAATACAATGTTAGAAAGAAAAAATGCCTTCACCCCATGTTAAGCACATAGGGAGACAGGCATTTTTTTAGTAGCAGGCATTTATTTGAATACTTCGTGCTTATATGTAAAAAAACCAATGGCAATTCTTCGTTTTGTCAATATATATTCTATAGGCTAAGAAAAGAACCCCAAAGTCTTTCATCATCCCGATTTACACACTTCTGCGAAAAACAACACTTTTTTAGAAATGCCCCTTTTCGTAAACATAGTTTGCTCCTAGTATAAGGAAAAAACAGTCAGTAATGTTTTTCGAGTGATTTCTTACTTTTTATTAATGGCTCTTTTCGCATACTTTGTTGCTGTAGAATACAAAAAAGGATGGAAACACTAATTTCATTCCTCATTCCGTGTTAAAAATGATGCGAAAAGATGCCCGAAGTCAATCTTCATCACGAATTGAGAACTAATTCGAAAAGCCACAATCTTTGCGAAAACAGCCATACAATGAGATAAAATTAGTATTAAATTAGCTTCAATGTCTAGATTTTTGAACGATCACAATTTGTTCATACTCAAATTGTGAAAGCCCTTTTCTTTCCTATTACTGTTAATTAAAGAACAAAAAGTTACAAATTTCCATCCAATGCAACAGATTTAATGATAAAATAAGATGTATATTGTCAATTTTCGAATAATTACTTCTAGGGGGAAGGCAAGTGAATTCACAATTTAATAAGCCAAAAGGATTTGGGGAAATCCTTGATCTAACGTTTCGATTGAGTAAAAATCATTTCAAACATTTTCTACTCATTTTCCTTATTCTGATAGGTCCGATTTTTTTGGTTCAAGCACTGATGGAGTTATTAACAGGAACTAATTTTTTTCGAGAAGTAGGGACAGGATCGAACTGGTTTGAGCAAATTATTTCGAGCTTTGATCAGTCGTTTTTTGAATCTGAGGCAGAAATGGCAGAATTTGATGTGATCGGTACCTTGATGCTCATTGTCATCGGGATTCTATCGTTCTTTTTAGTTCCTATAGCAGATGCAGCGGTATTGATTGCTATCAATCATATTCGTTTAAACGAAGAATACACAGTGAAAAATGTCATTAAAAAGGCGTTTACACGCTATTGGGCTATTATCGGAAGTACTCTTTTATTTTGGATTATTTCTTTTGGTATCATTGTCTTACCGGCCATCATTTTGGTTACTTCAGGTTTTTTTGTATCGATAATGAATATTTGGGCTTCGATTATTATGAGTCTAATATTCTTGGTTGGTTTTGGTCTGCTGATTGGCTATTTGCTTATTCGTTGGAGCTTTTATTTTGGGGCCGTTGTGCTTGAGGATGATGCACTAGGGCTCTCAAGAAGTTGGCAACTTACAAGAAACCGTGGCTGGGTGCTTATAGGTTTATTTATTACGTTATTCATTATTCTTGGTATCGTCGGATCGGCGTTTGAATTTACGTTTGGTGCCCTTTTAGGGAATAGTGTTTTATTTACGCTAATTGTCAGTCTCGTGACTTTATTCACTTCAATGGTCAATGCCGTCGCTTTTGCAGTGATATTTTTTGATTTACGAACCAGACATGATGGAGATGACTTGAAAGAACTTATCCATGAGTATGATGTTATCCAAAAATGATTTTATATCAAAGCTAGGTGTTGAAAATCGTGATAAATGAATCGAAAGCGAAAGAGAAAATTGAGCAAATAGTTGATGAAGAAGAATATCAAGCTTACTACCAGAACTCTGAAGGACTGTTAGTGAGTTTGTGGGAAAAGGTAAAAGAGTGGCTACTTGATCTATTAGTGAGGCTATTTCCTTCATTAAATCCCACCAGTGATACATCTACAGTATTGCTAATTGTGTTAATCGTCTTATTCGTTGGGGTGTTACTATTGGTTTTGTTTACTTTATCAAGAAATAAGCTCAGCAAGCGACGATTCCATCAGAATAAACCATTGGAAAATCAAGGTGAATTGCATTGGTCCTTTCAAAAGCATCAAGAAGAGGCAGACGTACACGCCAATCAACGATCCTTTTCGCTTGCAACTCGGCACCTATTTTTGGCTCTGCTTCTGTATTTTGATGAGAAACAATGGCTACAGACGAAGATTTGGAAAACTAATTGGGAGTATTATGAAGAACTTCGAAAGGTAAATCAAATAATCGCAGAAAAATTTTACCGTTTAGCGCTTCTATTTGATGAGGTGGCTTACGGTGAACATACAGTGACAGAGGAGGAATTTCGTCAATTTCAAGCCCAGGTAATGGAGTGGCTGGTTGTTGAGGAGTAAACCCAGTAGATAGAAAGGAGGAAGGAAGTGATGAAATTCAGTTCAAATTGGAAAGTGTGGGCCGGGCTTGCTGTACTTATTAGTGCCTTTCTTATGCTAAGTAGCTTGGTAACCTCCCAAAAACCAAAGGAATATCCCCCTTTCGATTCACAATCGCCTTCTCCTACTGGGATGAAGGCCATATATCAGTTTCTTGGAGATGAGCAACTTTCTGTGAAAAGGTGGATTTATAGTCCAGAGAAATTGCCTTCTGGTAAGGATAACCAGTTACTCGTTATGGTCGAGCCGTTCACAATGCCTAACAGTAGGGAGACAAACGAGTATGAAGCGTTCATGGAGGCTGGAAATACTATACTATTAGTAAAAGAAAATCCAAAAGGGATGTTTGATCTTAAGACAACCATGAAGGAAGATATCTTTGCCGACAATGAGATGCAGGAGATAGATCTTGTTGGCCGTAGTTCCTCTTTTCGATTAGAAGAAAATGGTGAAGAAGATGTTCTAATTGAAGATAAATCAGGTGTGCTCGCATTTAAGCAAATCAAGGGAGATGGGCAATTAATTGTGGCTACCTTCCCGACCATTTTCATGAATCAAAACATTCCTAAACGTGAGAATATAGGCTTAATTCTAACTCTACTAAATGAGGGGAACGCTGCGGAAGGGACCATTCTCTTTGACGAATACTCTCATAGCGGAGAAAGTGCGGCAACCTTTTTGACGTTATATCCAAGGTGGTTCCTGTTACTTTTGCTTCAAGGAACATTGGGTGTTTTCCTTTGGCTTTGGTACAGAGGGAAGCGATTTGGCTTCATCCTTATCCCAAGAGAAGAGACCGTTCGATTTAGTGATGAAAAATTGCAGGCATTAGCGGCTTGGTATATGAAGGGGCGTCAATATCAGGCATCCCTTACGATACAGGGGGATTATGTCAGAATGCTACTTCAAGAGCGCTGGGGTGTCCCGGTGCATAAGGAGTGGCTGGACATCGAAGATTCATTATCGAAGCTTTCATGGTCGAAAAAAGAGCGCCATTCGTTTTTAGCGGGGATAACAGACACCCTAACAAAAGAAAAAATAACCAAACAAGAATTTCTTCAGTGGTCCCTAAAAATAGATAGAATGAGAAAAGAGGTGGAGGATCGTGAACTCAGAAATCACATCCTTAATAGAAAAATATGAAGAGCGAATAGTCGGGCAAAATACCAATCTTAAATTACTGCTATCAGCTATTCTTGCTGGTGGGCACGTTTTACTTGAAGGAGTTCCAGGAACAGGGAAAACACAAATGGTGAAAACACTAGCTAGTTTAGTAGGAGGGACCTTCAACCGAATTCAATTCACACCTGATTTACTGCCCAGTGATATTACAGGAAGCACGATCTACAATCTAAAAGACAGCAACTTTCAAACTATTAAGGGACCAATTTTTACGAATATTTTACTAGCGGATGAAATCAACCGTACTCCAGCGAAAACGCAGGCGGCACTATTAGAGGCGATGGAAGAAAGTCAGGTTACCATTCAAGGAGAAACCTATCCACTTTCAGAAGTTTTCTTTGTCGTCGCGACACAAAATCCAATTGAGTTTGAAGGGACTTATCCGCTTCCAGAAGCACAGCAAGATCGTTTTTTATTTAAACTAGATATTAACTTCCCTTCATTAGAAGAAGAGAAAAATGTGCTAAAACAAGTGTTGGAAAAAAGATTTACCGCCAGTGAAATTGCAGCCATACTAGATATAAATACATTGCTAAGTATACGTAAAGAGATTAAAAACGTTACCGTTAGTGATGCAGTATTAGATTATATTATGAAAATTGTTAGACGAACACGAGAAACCGAATCGATTCGCTTTGGCGCAAGTACAAGAGCAGCCATTTCGATTGGGAAATCAGCTCAAGCATGGTCCTATTTATCAGGTCGTGATTATGTAACTCCTGATGATATTAAAATTGTCGCTCGACCGGCTCTTCGCCACCGTATTCAATTATCTCCGCATATGGAATTGGAGGGTGTGACCATTGACACAATTATTCAAGAGTTGGTGGGCTCGATTCCTGTTCCAAGATAAGGGGATTGTTCCAACTAAGCGACTGCTGACGTTGTTCTTGTTGTTATCACTTTTTTTATTATTGGCAACGCCATTAGAGCTGTCGTGGACGCTGATTTTCATTGTAAATGCATTTCTACTAACAGCCAGTTTCTTTGATTTAACTCTTTCACCTGCAAAAAAGAGGCTAATGTTTAAACGAAGTATTCCACCGCAATTAGAAAGAGGAGTCCCTTATACCGTAGATATTGAGATTACAAATCCTAGTGACTACAATATGAATTTTCGGCTGTTAGATGGAATTCCGCAAAATTTCCGAACAACCTTTCCTCTCAGTGGTACTGTACCCAAAAATACCAAGATAGTTATATCTTACGAAGTATTAGCTCCTGTAAGAGGGGATTACCAAATAAAAGAACTGTATATACGTTATCGAAGCTTTTTAGGATTATGGGAAAAGCAACTTACGGTGGATCTAGCTAACGAGATAATGGTGATTCCTGACTTGACTGAGACAAAAAGGGTATTAGAAAGCGCACAAAACTATTTGTTATACGATGGATTAAAAATTCGAAAAAAACAAGCTGGTGTTGGAGAATTTTCTAAGATCAGAAATTATGTTCTCGGAGATGATCCAAGAAAGATAAACTGGAGGCAAACGGCAAAGCTTCAAGAAGTGATGACGAACGAATTCGAACCTGAACATGGTAAGTATATTACGATATTGATCGATTGTGGTCGAATGATGGGAGCTGAGCTTCGCGAAGGTAATCGACTAGAAAAATCGCTCGAAGCTGTGCTTACTGTTGCTGCTGCGGCGCTCCAAAAAGGTGATTACGTCTCTGTATTAGCATTTGGAAAGGATGTATTGGTATATATTCCACCCGCTAAGGGTATTGCCCATCTGCAACATATTTTACAAAAAATATACAATCTTGAGGTAGAAGCTGCTGAATCGAACTATGCTAGTGTGCTTTTTTATTTGCAAAGCAGACAAAAAAAGCGGAGTTTACTATTGTTATTTAGTGATGTTCATACCTTCGTTCATGAAAATGGGGCGCTCTTCTACTTAAAACAACTTCGTAAACAACATGTCTTTTTAACGATTGGAGTGGAGGACGAAGCCTTAGTTCGTGTAACGAGGAATGCGTCATTAGGTGTGAAGCAAACGATGATCAAGAGTATGGCCCAAAAGCAACTCTTAGTGAAAAAGAAAGAAAAAGTGAAGTGGGAAAAACAGGGTCTCCTAATGGTGGAGGCCCCTGAGGAACAGCTAGCAACAGCAGCAGTTTCATATTATATTGAAATTATGAATCGCGGTCTTCTATAGGTTTCTTTTCCAGAGAATCCGACCAATCAGCACATATAAAATTAACCCAATAACAGTGATAAAAGCAACCGCATACTTGAACTCAAGCGATATCGTAGCTGGCGTAATAAAGCCTTCGATGATCCCAGCAATTACGAAGAGGGGAATCGTACCTAGTAATAATTGAACGGAGCGCTTTGCTTGCTTCTTCAGCTGAAAGCTTCGAGAATAACGGCCGGGAACAAAGAGCTTATAGCCCATCATTAAACCTGCTCCACCAGCAATGAAAATGGCGGTAAGCTCAATCATCCCGTGAGGAACGATATACGCCCAAAACTCATACGATTTATCTTGATGCCAAAACAGAGCCGCTAGAGCACCAATTATGATACCGTTGTAAACCAGCATATAGACTGTCAAAAGTCCAAAGAATACCCCACCAGCAAAGGCCAGGAACGCCACTCTAATATTATTTGTCATAATTGATGCTGACATAAAGGAAGAATCCACTTCACCATCGCTTTGCCCGAGTGAACTAGGATCCACTCCCTGTGCGATATTACTAGGCAGAATAGAGTATAAGTGAAGCGGGTCTTGATAGACCGATAGAAATGCACCAACGGCTCCAACCATAAATAAAAGCATGGCTGCCACTACAAATCGCCACTGCTCTAACAGTAAACCGATAAACGTAGTTGTGAAGAAATGAGTGACTTGCTTCACACTTGACACTTGATCTCTGTATAAATGATTATGAGATTTGGCGACGAGCCCGTTTAAATAGGAAGTTACCTCTTCATTTGGAAAATACGTCTGACTAAATGAGAGGTTTTGCGCAGCCTGTTGATACATGTGGTGAAATTGCTCAATATTCGTCCCAGTGTTGTTCTTTTTCTTCTGAAGGGTTATCAGAAGTGTCTCCAGTTGTTGCCAATTTCCTCTATGCTGTTTAATAAATTGTTTCACATTCATAGGTACACCTACTTGTTTATATTTGACTTAGGATAGCTGTTAGAATATTCTCATAGCTACTATTATAGTAATATTTTTAATAAATTGAAACCATGATAGGAAATTAAATCCATGAGGAGGGGTTTTACTATGCAAGAAGAGCGTGTAGATATCGTCACACCTGAATATGTTCCTCTTCAGTTTCAAACTGCTGGACTAGGAAGTAGGGCCGCAGCCCACATTATTGATCAGCTACTATTGACCGTGATAAATATTCTCATGATCGTTATCTTTATATTGACAGCAACAGGTGAAGTATCAGTTATTGGCTTGACTACTCTGTCTTCCTATTTGATTGGATTTTTCATTGTCTTGATCTTCCTGATAAACTGGGGCTATTTTTTTGCCCTGGAATATTTCTGGGGAGGGAAAACAGTAGGTAAACGGCTTATAGGGATCGTTGTGATCCAAGAGAACGGGCACAGTATCACGCTATTATCCAGCTTTATTCGTAACCTATTAAGATTAATCGATTCGTTACCTACGGCTTATTTCTTGGGCATTGCAATGATTTTTCTCCACTCGAAACATAAGCGAATGGGTGATATTGTCGCAGGAACCATCGTTGTGCATGAAAGAAGATTAAAACGAAAGCATAAAGCTTCTGCAATTGAAAAAGACATCCAACAGCGGGGTTTATCCAAAGAAAATCTTTCATTAGAAAACTGGCAAATCCAACAATTTGTTCAAAAAGATTGGAATCTACTAAATTCTTACAGCAACCGACTACTAAATCTTACAAACTCACAACGACTATTAAGAACCAAGCAAATGGCACAAATTCTGTTTCCGAAAATCGGTCTAGAAGTAGATGGAAAAGCACAAATAGAGCTCGAGAACACTCTGCTAATTTTGTATTTAGTGTTGAAGGATGAGTGGGAATTTGAGGTGTAGTCTGGATCAGGGGATGTTTACATCTCATTAATAGAGTTTGGTGAGTCGAAAATTCAACTATTACCTGGAAGGCTAAGTTGAACATCTTACATCGTAATACAATTTCACTTAAAAACAGGGACATTCATTTCTAGTGAAGGTCCCTGTTTTTAAAAAAAGTTAAGAATGAATATTTTTTATGATGTATTTGGGTCTAGCTCGAGGAGCAATTCATAGCATTCTAATCAAGTACGACTAGTACACATACTTACTCATTCAATATTCCTCGTTTTGTAACGGAGCAACCGTTTTTCCTAGAATTCCGATGCAATACCTTTTGTATTTTACAACTTTCGAGGAAATACGTTTCATCCAGGTCAACGATTTTGTAAGAATTGAATGTTTTTTTCATTAGAGCTGATAATACGAACGAATCAAATCACTATCGGTTTATATTTCTTCTATGTTGTTATCTCCTCATCATTAATCGTTTTCTAGTTCACATTCTTTAAAGAGGCTTATCCTTCTCTTTTTGATGAAAGTAATAAACACTAATTTCAAAAGCAAAAAAACTTATGACAAGGCTTGCTGAGAGTGGATAAGGCGAATCAATCAGAATAAATAACAGAAGAGAAGTCATGAAAAAAATAACGGCAACTGAAAGATGATATTTCAAGTATTTTCTCAGGATATACCTCCAATATTAGATTATTAGATAACATTATTTTACATAAATATTATTTGGAATGGAAATAGAAAGTACTCACACTATATCTTGCACTATCGGGGGCTTATCAGGAACAAAATTGGCTTCTTTTTTTGTTGAATTTGTTATCATTCTTTTATAAAGGCTCTTTTCGTATACATTGTGGCTATTTCATCTGATTTTTGACTAAATCCTCCTTTTCACTGTTGATTTCTATCAAAAACAGACGAAATGATGCCCGAAACAAAGCTATATCATAGATAATAAACTGATACAAAAAGCCACAATCTTTGCGAAAACAGCCTTTATGAAACAATGGATAAACCGCTTTAAAGGTGCGACTACAAAGTATCTTGACTACTACCTTGAGTGGTTCTTGTTTTTAGATAGTCGTAGTAACGAAAGCACAAAACACAATATTTAGGAATTCCTCTTATCATCATTTGTATTTGAAATATCCGCTAACTATGATAGTTTAAGCCTTTCAAAGTTCAACGTTTTATTTTTTTTATAAGAATGTGATTTTAAAATTTCACTAAATGAAAGTGTATTTTTTTTGACCGATACATCAACTTTACAGGACTGGGAATGCAATTAGGAGAGAGATTCCAAAAAGTTCAAAAAGGATTTAGAGAAACTATGAGACTATTGACCACCAGGAAGTGAATCTTTTAACTTACTTTAGGTAGTTGATGACAGTTCGCGAATTTATTCAATCTGTCAGGATTTCGAATTTAAGGATTTCAATTCTTCTGCTAAATTAGTGGAAGCTGTCAAAGATTATTTATCCCATTTAAACAATAAATTCAAAGCAACAGACTATATTGTCATACTTGGCAAGTACCTAAAGTAAAACTGTTTATAGTAAGGAAAACCATGTTCTCATTGGCTTTCCTTGATTTCCATTAACATGGCGGCCCTATTAAGAGATTCCCATCCGTTATGACTTCGTTGGCAACTTCATCAGAAACCTGGGTGTTTATGGTTCGAGTACCGTCACCTTTTTGAAATTTGTGGATACTCTTGTATCGCTTTTGAAGATAGTGACAGTTTTGACTGTTATCTCCCTATGTTCACCTCATTGAGGTATTCCCTTTATATAATTGCAATCTTGAAGAGATTAGTCTATATGGAATATTTTGTTAATCAATTCCTTCCCAAGCTGTAAATCAGATTACACCTTCACCTGTGCAGACTCAATTGTTTTAGATTTTACTTGAAATACGGAATAGGCGCAAATTGCAGATAAACCTAACAGGACGGAAATTGAAATAAATAATATTATCTTTACACGAATGTCCATAACTGCTTCTTTAATATGAATGTTTTTTACTATTGTTATAGTATAGACATTATACCTTTAGTATCATTTGATGATGTGTTTTTGGGATAATAGAAAGGATTTTTTGTACTTTCGAAAAGAGAAGAATGTATAATTTCAAAATGTATGTGATAGACATGGGTGGGAATTTTGAGAGAAAACAGGAACTATATTTGTAGGATTCTCCATTGTGAGAGTCGAAGTAGTAGTAAAACAATTAAAGGGGAGATTATGTTGGAAAAAGAATCGGTATCAAGTATGTCTGAACAGATAGCAAATACTAATATAACACCCATAGGGATTATTTTTAATAAATTTTCAATGCAGAAGGATGTCACATTAGTATATGGTGAATCGATTGATTTTGGTAATAAGCGCGTCATTCCAGTCGCTAAAATCAGCTATTCTGTTGGTGGTGGTGGGGGATATGCGGGAGAAAATGATGGTTCTTCAGCTAGTAAAGGAGAAGGGGGAGGAGGACATATTTCAGTTACTCCGGTGGGGGTTTATGAAATCTCTTCAAAACGAACGAAATTCAAGCCAATAATAGATCTTAAGCTGTTACTTTCGCTTTTTTCAGTATTCAGTTTTGGACTGATTTGGTTAATTAAGAAGGTTCAATGATTCATAAAAGCTCTGTAGTATTTATTGCGGGATGTATGATGCATTATTTACATCTAAATAAAATTTGGAGAAAATGTTTCTTTGCTAGTTAACTACAGTTATTCTGAAAAAATCAAAATGTCATTGAAACCTATTCTCTAAACGCTCAATGGTAAAGTATAGAGGCCTCGTCATTCATAGCTTTAAAAAACAAATCTATTTTCCTAAAATATTTAGAAAGATGATAAGTGATGATTCAGCAAAATCAATTGATTTAGTTGGGGAGGTTCACAAGAATATATATCTTTTTAACTAGGTTTCCGAAAAGAATTCTCTCACTTCAAGGAATGTGAAGGGCGTAGCCCAATGAGTAAGTGGGAGATGAATTTTCGGTTGGCGTCAGCGAAAGTATTTGTATCTATTAGCAAATTATGTTAAAATCAGTCTGTACATAAAGAAAGGTTGATAACATAATGAAATTAGATAGTAATAAACATTCAGTCTTTCTTTTGCACTATCATCTAGTATTGGTAGTGAAATATCGTAGACAAATATTTGATGATAGTATGTCAAACTATGCAAAAGATATTTTTGTGAGAATAGGCCAGTCGTATAATATTTCGGTTGAAGATTGGAATCACGATAAAGACCATATACAGGTCATGTTCAAGGCACATCCTAATAGTGAATTATCCAAGTTTCTAAATGCTTATAAGAGTGCCAGTTCTCGATTGATAAAACGTGACTATCCCTTGGTTCGAAAAAAGCTTTGGAAAGAAATGTTTTGGTCAAGAAGCTTCTGTTTGATTACAACGGGCGGTGCTTCCATAGAAACAATCAAACAGTACATTGAAAAGCAAGGTAGGAAGTAGGTGTTGGTAATGTTGAAAGCATATAAGTATCGTCTCTATCCAAATAAGGAACAACGAATATTGTTCGCAAAAACCTTCGGATGTGTGCGTTTGGTGTATAACAAAATGTTTGCTGATAGAATCAATTCTTATAAAAAATCTCAAGAATGCATAGACAAATCCATTAAACATCCTACTCCTGCACAATATAAAGCTGAATTTCTGTTTCTAAAGGAAGTGGATTGCCTTGCTTTAGCTAATGCACAAATGAATCTAAACAAAGCATACGCTAATTTCTTTCGTGATAAGTCCACTGGATTTCCAAAGTTCAAAAGCAAAAAAGACAATCATCACAGGTATACGACCAACAACCAAAAAGGAACTGTTCGCATTGAAAACAGTTATATCAAACTTCCAAAGTTGAAAATAATGGTAAGAATCAAGCAACATAGACAATTTTCTGGGCTGATTAAGTCTGTTACAATTTCTCAAACTCCAACAGGAAAGTATTTTGCTTCTGTTTTGGTGTCCCCCTCTGTTAGGATAAATGTCGTAGAGAACTTTAGTGTTATACTATAGTAAATACGGAGGTTGATCGACATGGCAGAGAAACTAGGAAAACGTTATCCCAAAGAAATCAAAGAAGCTATTATAAAAAGAATGATGCCACCAAATAACGAGGCTATCAGTCGATTTAGTGAGGAAGTAGGCATTACAGAAGCTACGTTATATAAATGGAGGAAAGAAGCCCGGGCTAATGGGAATGCCACGCCTGGAGATGGTAAGGGGTCCGAACAGTGGAAGAGTGAAGATAAGTTTCTAATCGTGATGGAGACATATTCTATGAATCAAGCAGAATTAGCTGAGTACTGTCGCAAAAAAGGCTTATATAAAGAACAAATCGAAGCATGGCGTGATACTTGTCTTCAAGCAAATGGTCAGGAATCCAATCAAAAAAAGCAGTTAAATCAAGACTTAAAAGAAGAAAAGAAACGAGCCAAGACATTAGAAAAAGATTTGCTTAAAAAAGAGAAAGCATTGGCAGAAGCTGCAGCCCTATTACTATTAAGAAAAAAGGCGCAAGCGATCTGGGGGGACCAAGGGGACGAATGATCAACCCGTCAGATCGCGCACTAGCCGTAGAACTCATCCAAGAAGCTAACCGAAATGTTGCGCGATTAGCCCCTGCGTGTAAAGAACTAAACCTAAGTGTGCGCACCTATGAACGCTGGGTTTCAGCAGGTGGCATTAAAGAGGATCAGCGCCCCCTTGCCCCACGCCCAGAGCCTAAAAACAAGCTGACAAAAGAGGAAAAAGAAGAAATAGTAGAGATTGTTAAAAAAGAAGAATTCGCTGATTTATCACCCAGTCAAATTGTGCCCAAATTAGCTGATCAAAGTATTTATATCGCCTCTGAATCTAGCTTTTATCGAGTGCTTCGTGAACAAAAGATGCAAAATCATCGGGGAAGAAGTAAGAGACCTGTCCGAAAGTTACCAGAAAGTCACTTAGCATCCGCTCCAAATCAGATTTGGACATGGGATATTACCTGGTTAAAAGGCCCGGTAAAAGGGATGTTTTACCGTCTCCATATGATTATCGACTTATTTAGTAGAAAGATTGTTGGATGGGAAATTTGGGAAACAGAAGAAGCAAAGTACGCAGAAGAATTAATGAAGAAAACGGTACTAAATGAGAAGATACAAGGAAAGCCATTGGTCCTCCATTCCGATATTGGAAGTCCCATGAAAGCCGCAACATTTCAAGTGTTACTAGAAAAACTGGGGATTCAAAGCTCCTACTCTAGACCAAGAGTGAGCAATGATAATCCCTATTCAGAGGCTATGTTTCGAACATTAAAATATCGGCCGGATTACCCGTATAAGGGATTTGAAACGGTTGATAGAGCGCGAGAATGGGGACTAAAATTTGTTCATTGGTATAATTCTGTGCATTTGCATAGTGGCATCAATTTTGTCACACCTGAGCAATGCCATACAGGAGCTTATGTGGAGATTCTTCAAAAACGAAAAGATGTATATGAACAAGCGAAACAGAAACGTCCTGAACGTTGGACGAGATCTACAAGGAACTGGGCACCACATGAGTCAGTAGCATTAAATCCAATGAAAGAAGAAAAAGAAACGGAATAGTGCGCAACCACTTAAAATGGTGCTGGAATCCCCTTTACCCTTCTCCAAATAGAACAGAGGGAGCTCTGTTCTATTTGGAGAAGGCCAGCAAGCGAAGCGCGGTAGCTACTCATTAAACTGACACTAGTAAACAAGGAAAATACGACAACTATCTTGACAAACACCGGTGGAGGAAAATGAACAGTTGTACCCTAAACTTGATACAATGGTTGGCATTGATGTTGGATTGAAAGACTTTACAATATTGTCTAACGGTACAAAATACGAAAATCCTAAATGGTTGAGAAAGGCTGAAAAAAGACTAGCTTTTCTTCAACGTTCTTTGTCAAGCAAAAAGAAAGGGTCTAGTAATAGAACTAAAGTTAGACTACAAGTGGCTAAACTTCACGAAAAGATTACCAATCAACGAAATGATTTCCTTCACAAAGTAAGTAATGAAATCACAAACGAAAACCAAGTGATTGTGATTGAAGACTTGAAGGTGAAAAATATGATAAAGAATCATAAGTTGGCAAAAGCAATCAGTGAAGTCTCTTGGGCTAAATTCAGAGAATATCTTGGCTACAAAGTAATGTGGAAAGGTCGTGATTTGATTATCGCACCTAAGAATTATGCTAGCAGTCAATTATGTTCGTGTTGTGGTTACAAAAACAAAGAAGTGAAAAATCTCAAACTTCGTGAATGGGATTGTCCTGAATGCCATGTCCATCATGATAGAGACATAAATGCAAGTATCAACTTGCTAAAATTAGCCATGTAAATGGTATCTTCCATAGGGGGAGGAACTACCCTCATAGCTTGGTAAATATAGATAGCTAAAAAAGGATCTACTTCCCAAGAAGCACCCACTTCAAACGAACCGTAAGGGTGTTAAGTGGCGTGTAGTTCACATGCCGATTATAGGAACAGAATCAAATGATTTTTTTTATCAGTTTTGAACGGATTCAATACAAAAAAGAGATTTCATCGAAAAAATTATAGCATCAATTTATACAAAATGAGATTTGTTAAACCAAGAAAAATCAGGATTAAGCATAATTTAGGGGTTAGCATAGAAGTAGTTTTCGATGAAGAGTAGAAATTAAGGGGAATGTATGATGAAAGAATATTTAGATCGGGAAGAGAAGGAGATGTTTTTGTTTTTAGAAAAGCTGGTCAATACTGAGAGCGGATCACATAATAAAAAAGGTGTTGATCAAATTGGAGCTATCCTCAGAAAGTGTTACGAAGAGCTAGGCTTCAATGTGAAAACTATTTATCAAGAAGAGTTCGGTAATCATCTAGTTCTTCATCACAAAAAAGCAGTAAATCCAAAAGTATTGATTCTTTCCCATTTGGACACAGTATTTCCAGAAGGGACAGTTAAGGATCGCCCTTTTTCCATTAAGGGCAACCGAGCGTATGGACCAGGTGTAATTGATATGAAAGCTAGTCTAGTGTCTGTCTACTACGCTTTGAAAGCATTAGACCTTTCAGGTAGTCAAAGCATTCAAAATGTTGTAATTGTCATGAATAGTGATGAAGAAGTTGGTTCAACAACATCTCGCTCATTAATTGAAAAGCTAGCGGGGGGAAAGGATTTTGCACTCGTTATGGAACCGGCGCGTAAAGATGGTTCATTAGTTTCAGCCAGAAGAGGAAAAGGTAACTATACGCTTGAAGTGCAAGGAAAAGCAGCGCATTCTGGGATTGAGCCTGAAAAGGGACGTAGCGCCATCGAGGAACTAGCCCATAAAGTGATTCAGTTTCACGAGCTCTCTGATCATGAAAATGGCATTAGTGTCAATATCGGATTAATTGAAGGTGGATCGTCGGCAAATACCGTTTCAGATCATGCAATTGCTCAAGTGGATGTCCGCATTAGCTCATTGAATCAAGTAGAATTTCTGGAAGAAAAAATGGAAGAGATTTGTTCATTAACTGATGTTCCAGGTACAAAAATTTTACTTGAAGGTGAAATAAATCGACCTCCTATGGCTAAAAATAAAAAATCATCTTCACTTTTAGACATAATTACGGATGTAGGTAAAGAGATTGGTGTAGATATTGAAGATACGTCAACAGGTGGAGGGTCGGATGCATCGTTTACATCTGCAATGGGCATTGCAACGATTGACGGCCTAGGACCCATTGGCGGAAATGCACATAGCGATAAAGAATATCTCGAAATACCTTCTCTGAAGGAGAGGACGCTGCTCCTTGCTAAAGTTATCGAACGACTATCAGAATAAGCCATAAACGCAAGCCGTATGAAGTACAAAATAGAACAGTTTCAATGAAATAGAAAACATTCATCAAACGATGGGTGTTTTGTTTTTTGTTATAGTTTCTAATTCAGACATAATTTTGCTTTGGCAAAAAGGTAGATTTGTTATAGAATAAGAATATCAAATGAAATGTCGTCAGACCTCCTACTTTAATTAGGATTGGATCTGATAAATAGAAAACATTGAGTTATAGAAAAGGAGAGGGTTAGATTGAAAAAAAGACTATTATTCTTCTCAGGCGGACTATTAATCTTAACTATGGGAGTTGCATTAATAATTCAATCCGGATTAGGCGCATCAGCATGGGATGCACTGGCTGTTGGGGAATCAAGGATGTTTGGAATTACAGTGGGGACAGCTGTTTTCATTAATGGAATCTTTCTGATCGTTTTAAACTCAATCATAATGAAAAAAAAGCCAGATGTTTTTGCAGCAGCCAGTATCTTTCTTATTGGTCTCCTAATCGATTTTTGGTTAATAATTGTATTTAATAATTTTTCTCCTGAAATGCTTGGAAATCAATTATTAGCTCTTGCTTCTGGGATCTTAACGATGGGGGTTGGGATTGCGATTTACTTACAAGCAAAATTCCCAGCTAGTCCGATGGATACGCTAATGGTAGCTATTCATACACGGTTTGGTTTGAATTTACGAAACTCTCGATGGATAAGTGAAGGATTTGCCCTTACACTTGCATTCATATTTAAAGGCGACATTGGTGTAGGAACAATCCTAGTAACCGTGCTATTAGGATTTGTAGTTCAATATAGTTTCCCGATTTTCGAACAATTATTTGAAAAAAAATCGGTCGAAAAAATTGCTGTCACAGTAGAATAGAACTTTTAACAAGTAATTAATATTAGACAAGAGTCATTTCACTGCTAAAAAATCAGTTTTTTTTCCATTTCCTATGTTTTCCTATTTCTTTATTTATTTTGATGTGTTATTCTAAGTAAGAATTATTTTTGTTCGGTCTGTAAGGAAAGAAGAAGTTAGTGTATTTTTCACCTTTGAAACCTAATTGAGCAACGATAGTAATAAAATGTGGATAAATATCCACGCAGGAGGAAACACAAATGGAACAAGGTACAGTAAAATGGTTTAATGCAGAAAAAGGATTCGGTTTCATCGAAATCGAAGGAGGAGAAGATGTATTCGTACATTTCTCAGCGATTCAAGGTGAAGGATTCAAATCATTAGACGAAGGTCAAAAAGTGACTTTTGATACAGAGCAAGGTCAACGTGGACTTCAAGCAACTAATGTAAATAAAGCTTAATTCTTTTGAAGGACTCTCTTGTAGAGTCCTTTTTTATCAGTTTCTTTTCATATCTCTCTGATAACTAATATCTGATCTAGGCTTTATTGGTGTGCGCATAAAACCAAGTAGTAAGCCATGATTTTAATTTCTCTTCAACCATCCCTCGATTATTGAATTGATGCAAAGAGACTCATAATAGCTACAAGACCTTCCTATTCCAAATATCTTGACCAATCCTCTTGAATTTTTGAAAATAAGCTTTTTTATTTTTATCTTGCTCATTTTTCTGTTATGATAGGTATGATTTTATGAAGGAGATGATTGTTAATGGCGAAAAAAGGATACATACTAATGGAAAGTGGAGATAAAATCGAATTTGATTTATTTCCTAACGAAGCACCTGGCACGGTTGAAAACTTCGAAAAACTAGCAAAAGAAGGTTTTTATGATGGTTTATCATTCCACAGGGTGATTCCTGGCTTTGTAAGCCAAGGTGGAGACCCAAGTGGAAATGGAACAGGTGGTCCTGGGTACACGATTAAATGTGAAACAGAAGGAAATCCACATAAGCATGAAGCAGGGTCTTTTTCAATGGCTCATGCAGGTAAAGACACAGGTGGTAGCCAGTTCTTTATCGTTCATGATCCACAACCACATTTAAATGGTGTTCATACTGTTTTCGGAAAAGTAACGTCTGGTTTGGAAACTGCTCGCTCAATGAGCAATGGTGACGTAATGAAAGAAGTAAAAGTATTCGACGAAGAGTAAGACTGAAAAAACCAATCCTTTAGGGTTGGTTTTTTTGTTTACCTACTTATTAATTGATTTGATGAAAATTACTAGCTTCAAAAACGTGTAAGTTTACTAAGTTAAGGTTTCTTAAGTTATTTTAAATTAAATGCTCGGTTAAAAAGACAAGGAAATAATCAAAAGTAAGAATATCTTCTTTGAAATCCATTTGAGAAATGAATCGGTTTATAAGAACCCATTGTACCCACCGAAAAAGATTTTTCTCAATAAGCTTGTAACTTTTTTGAGGGGTTATTCGAATAATAGATGAAGGTAAAATGAGGGGGGAGTAATTTGATTGATTTGGACAACATCGAAGACAGTATTAATGAAATATACTGCAAATACTACTTGGATGTTTATCGATTTTTGATTTGTTTTAGTGGAACTCAAAATGATGCCGAAGATTTAACTCAAGAGGTCTTTATTCGTGTTCTCAGAAATTTAGCCAAATATAATCAAAGAACCACTTTGAAAACGTGGATTTTTTCTATTGCAAAACATGTGGCCATTGATCATTATCGAAGGAAGAAATTTGTCACCATTTTCAAAGAGGGATTCTTTACGCAACTTGTTTCTTCTGAAAAGCTGCCCTATGAATTAATAGAACAGCAGAAATTGAAGGAAACTCTTCATCAAGTTATTTCAACCTTAAAGCCCCACTTTAGAGCCATCATCATTTTGAGAGGTATCAATGAATTTACAATCAAAGAGACATCTAAAATTCTTCGATGTAGTGAAGCCAAAGTTAAGGTCGCTTATCACAGAGCCTTAAAAGATCTTAAGAAAAAGTTGAATATTGATGTTGAGGAGGTCGTCGAAAATGCAAAAGGATCAAGATTTGTTTAATCTTATGAAAGAATCCTATCCACTGAACCCGCGAGAAGAGTTCATTAACTCAACTAAAAATATCCTAAATCAAAGAGCCCGAAAAATACAAAGAAAACGAAAATGGAGGCAATTTTCCATTCTGTCAAGTAGTATAATCGTCGTCTTATTTACTCTTTCCTGGCTATTTCTCTTTAATGGATTATATGTTTCTACGAAGTCTCTAGGTGAATTGATGCAACCTTCCATTGTCGTTGAGCGAGAACCACTTGTTTATATCTACCATACACATGATACAGAATCGTTCGCTTCTGAACTAGAAAAGCCTTCTTTAATGGGTGTGCATAACGAAAAGAAATATATTACCTTAGTTGGAGAAAGATTAACGCGAGAATTAATTGAAAGAAATATTGATGTTCTTCATGATCAAACGAAAACGTTGGAAATCGTAGAAGACAGAAGGATGTCGTTTTCAGACGCCTATACCATTTCTAGAAAGCCACTTGAAGTAGCTTTGGATCAATATAAGAGTATTGAAATGGTCTTTGATATTCACCGAGATTCTCAAGCAAGAAAACAGACAACCATTTCTATTGATGGAAAAGATTATGCCAAAATAATTTTCATAGCTTCATCATTAAATCAGCACTATCAGAAAAATGTGGAGTTTGCAGAATTACTTCACAATAAAATTGAAGAATCCTATCCTGGTCTTTCAAGAGGTGTCATCGTAAAATCTAGTTTGGAAACGGAAAACACCTACAATCAAGATCTTTTTAACAAAGCGATTATCTTGGAAGTGGGAGGAGTTGAAAATTCGCTTGAGGAAGAATATCGAACCGTCGAAATATTGGCAGATGTGATTCAAGAATTAACTTCCTAATAAAGGATAATTTCATGGATTTGTTACATGGGTGTTGTTAGATTAAGAGGTACTTAATAGCATTTAAATCAATTTAACAGGATTACCGCGCATAATATCTCTTATGTGCGGTTTTTGTAGATTCATAGTATAATTAGTAGAAGGAAAGTGGAAGGGTGAGAATATTTTTGAATACAACGTATGATAGGATTACAGACTGGTATGAGCAAGAACTTGTATTATTTAAAACACATATGGATAATAAAGAATATTCTATGTTTACGATTGAAAATTATTTGCGTGATATCTATTTCTTTTTAGAGTTTTTCACTCGGCGAAATAATGAATGGGTCTCCCTAGAAGAAACAAAAAAATTACATATCACCCTATACTTGAATGAGCTGAAAACGAAACGTCAAAATTCTGCGACAACTCGTAACAGAAGATTGACTGCTTTACGTTCATTTTTTAAGTGTATGCTGGATTACGATCTTGTTACCCATAATCCTGCCAACAATTTAGAAAGTGCGAAGGAACCAAAAGGTCGACTTCCTGAATACTTAGAAACAGAAGAGCTGAAACCTTTTTTTAATCAAGTAAAATTCGTTTCTCAAAAACAACATATAAAGCGAAATAAAGTGATGCTTGGCTTAATGGCATTTGCAGGTTTACGTGTTGCGGAAGTTCATGCTTTAAATCTATCCTCATTGCATCAAGAAAAACAAGGGTTGTCGATAGTAGGAAAAGGAAATAAGACAAGATATATTCCACTGCCTTCACAATTGTTTGCTGAAATCTTGATCTACATTGAACAAGAGCGGCAATTTCCGATGAAGAGTGATCGGAACGCATTGTTTATCTCCAGAAGAGGAAAGCGAATCTCCAGGAGAAGAATTCAAGAAATAACGGAAATGATAAATAAATCATGGAATCAAGAAGGAGCAAAGAACAAGTCAATCTCAAGTCATAAGCTCCGTCATTCATTCGCGACACATCTGGTTCGAGAGGGGAAAGATATTCGAACTGTGCAGGAACTTCTGGGGCATAGCAACCTCAACACGACTCAAAAGTATACGCATGTGTCAGATAAGCAAAAAGAGGCAGCAATGGATAGGGATATTAATGAATACTTTTCCTAACCGAGGCAGAAAATAAAATTACAAGACTATAATTTTATTATTTAAACAAATATATTTATTCTTTTAGTGATTGAATTCAATAACAGGGGGTATAGATTGGTAGAAGGGGGGAGTTTAAACTTATGAAAACCTATATAGACTATGGGAAACAACTTTTAAAAGAAATGAAAAAAGATCGGGCGACAGGGTTGGCTGCAGAGCAGTCGTATTACTATGTTTTATCAATATTTCCAATTTTGATTCTTTTGCTATCCATTTTACCTTATCTATCAATTGAACCAATCAAAGCCATTAATTTTATACGTGATGTATTACCACCTGATACAGCTACATTAATAGAGGAAAATGTCATGGAAATTGTTACATCACCCAATGGTGGATTATTGACATTTGGTATTATCGGTACAATTTGGTCCGCGTCAAATGGAGTCCAAGCCTTTATTCATTCCATGAATGTTGCTTTTGATATGAAAGAAACACGGTCATTTATAAAAATTCGCTTGTTATCAATTGTTTTAACGATTGGCCTACTAATTGCTTTCATCATTGCACTATTGTTGCCGGTATTTGGAAATGTTATTTTAGATTTTATTTCAAGTTATATTAGTATACCTTCTGAATTCAAGATGCTATTTTCGTTGCTTCGGTGGGTGGTCGCTATTGTAATCATTTCATTCGTATTGGCGTTTCTTTATCATTTAGCTCCGAATAAACATTATCCATATAAACATGTATTTCCTGGAGCAGTAGTAGCGACACTTTTATGGTTAGCGATTTCACTCGGTTTTTCGTTTTATGTAAGTAACTTTGGAAGCTATTCTGATACTTATGGTAGTATTGGAGGGGTAATTGTGCTTATGATTTGGTTATATTTAACCGGGCTTGCTCTTGTTATTGGCGGAGAAATCAATGCTATTTACCACCGAACTATAATGTCCACAAGTAAACCGACTGGTCAAGATCGATCACTCAATGCATAAAAAAACCAAGGAAACTTGGTTTTTTTATGTGAAAAGGTCGGGAACTTAATTATGGTTTAAGAATATCATTCGTGCCTGGGAATTTTGTTATTTGTCTTTTTTTCTTAAAAAGGGCAATAAGAAAGAGAACTATTGATTTTAAAACTTTTTTCAATAGCCAGAAGTATATTCAAATTGAAAAGTGGTTAAGCTAATGAGTTTGAGTACTCAATAAACGGTTGTTTTCCAGACAAAATATGATAGATAATTTTTAACGTCTTATGTGCGATTGCGATTAATGCCTTTTTCTTCCCACGTCGAGCTGCCAATGACCAGTACTTACCTGCCAACCATGTGTTTTTTGTCCTAGAGATAGCCCATGCAACTTCACATAATGTCGATTTTATGTGTGGATTCCCTTTGGTTGTTCGGGTGCTTTTTTTTACCCGCACTTTCGTGATTTCCTGGTGCTAAGCCCGCCCATGATGCTAGATGTTGTGCTGATGGGAATTGACTCATTTCAATGCCGATTTCAGCAATAATGCTTGCGACTGAGTTCTCTTTTACTCCGGGAATGGTTAACAGTAAATCGACTTGTTCCTTATAAGGTTTTAACAATTCTTGAATTTGTTTTTCAAGTTTCTCTAATTGTTCCTCTAGGAAGATGATGTGATTCCAGGATTGGCGAATCAAAAAGATTTGGTGTGTATTAAGTGTGCCGAAAAGGGAATCAGAAATTTGTTGCGCTTTTGGCATCATTTTAAAATGGATTGTTTCTAGCACATCTTTCGGATCCACATACCCCTGATCTACAAGCTTTGAGAGTAGTTTTCGTCCTGAAACACCAAAAACATCGGAGATTACAGAGCCCAATTTTATATTCGAACACTCTAATGTTTTTTGTATTCTGTTTTTCTCTGCGGTTATATTTCCAACCCATTTCTTGCGTAATCTCGTTAAATCTCTCAGTTCACGAATATCTGTTGGAGGGACAAAACTCTTTTCAATCAACCCATGTTGAAGTAATTTCGCAATCCATTCTGAATCGGCAACGTCTGTTTTGCGTCCTGGTACATTTTTAATTCGTTGTGCATTAGCTAATGTAATATCAAAGTAGTCTTCAATAACATTAAAGATTGGCTTCCAATAGATTCCTGTGCTTTCTAATGCGACGTGAGTAACGTTGCATTGTTCTAGCCACTTTAGTAATTCATATAAATCTTTGGTCATCGTTGGAAAGGATTGAATTTCGGTAACGGAATGTCCATCTGAATCTTCTCGAATGACACAAGCCACAATCTCTTTCTGATGAACATCTAAACCAGCACAATTCTTTAACAATACGTCCATTCTTAACACCATCCTAAACAGTAGTTAACAAACAGTGGAAAAGATTGTACATCGACATTTTTCTGTACGTGATCCAAGTGAAACTTGGTCAACAAGGCGGTGTGCAACAATCGATTCCTCACAGTTTCTATGACAGGGTTTACCCACCATTAAAAGCCACGTACTTGCCTGTTTGTTGTATTATCAGTTATAGTCAGATGGCAAAAAAATAACCCCCATTTTCATTAGGGGGTGCGAGTAAAAAATCATGTTAGTTTCTATCATATGATAATCGGCAAGATGTAATGCCTGATTCGTGGAATTTAATGATTTTCTTATTTTCCATTACCAGCTTTCCAAACTTGATGTATTAAGCGCGGGGTTTGCTTAGCAAAATCAACAGTTTGTTTTATAGCGTTTGTTTTTTGCTTGAAATCAATCTCTAAGGTGTGCTGTTTATGAGAAAGAGCATTTGACTCTTGCTTAATACCCTCTACATCATTTTGAATATTTAAAATGGTTTTATTGACCTCTTGAATAATATGCTGAGTGTTTTGATACGTTCGAAACACGTGAAAACCTAAATATATGAGTGTTAAAATAATAACCGTCAAACTCATGTAGATAATAATCATTTTTGTATCCATCCCCTTTACATCATTTTCTTTAGGTTTTCCCAACAATTATCATGACTAAACATCAAACAAATGATCATTTCAGAACCAAACTTATTAGAAAATCTGTTACTATTAAATAATGAGTCGACACTGAGGAGGAAGCAAACCAATGAATAATACTTCTAGTACACCAAGAGCGGATCTACAAAATCCTCCTAGCCAAAATGTTTCATCCATTCTCTATCACACTCAACCAATTGGTTCAACCAAATCTCTACAAACGAAAGCAACGATCGCAAGTGCCCAGACTTCGGTAGAGTTGGTTTCAGGAGAGCATTCAGATGCTTATTTTTTTCGTTCACTTGAACAGAATGGCGTTTTCTTAAATCAACCGCAAATAGAAGCGGTTCGTCATGGACAAGGCCCTGCTCTCGTTTTAGCGGGAGCAGGAAGTGGGAAAACGAGAGTTCTCATTTCTAGAGCGGGCTATTTAATGTCTGTTCGTCAAGTGAAACCTAAGCATATTTTACTACTGACTTTCACGAAAAAAGCAGCCTTAGAAATGAAAGCGAGAATGGAACAGCTACCTAGGATTTCACGCTCAATGATTTCTAATGTAACAACTGGGACGTTTCACTCAATTTTCCTTTCCATATTAAAATGGCAGGGTTTTACACAAAACATATTAAGCAACGAGAAGTACAAACATACTGCAGTCAAAATCATATTAAAGGAAATGAAACTTGGAGATTCATATGAACCAGAAACCATTTTATCACTACTTTCTCACTATAAGAATAAGATGATTTCGGTAGATCAAGTTCCCTGTAAAACCAAAATTGAAAAAGAAATCAAAGAAATTTTTGTAAAATATGAAAGTTGGAAACATCGAAATCAATTTATTGATTTCGATGATATGTTGTTGGAATCTTATTTTCTCTTAAAGAAGAATCCGTCGATCTTAGCGAATCTTCAGCAACGTTTTCAATATATCTTATGTGACGAATGGCAAGATACGAATCCTTTACAGTATGAATTAATTAAAATGATTGCAAATCCTGATAAAAATGTGTTTGTTGTTGGAGATGATGATCAAACAATCTATTCTTTTAACGGAGCAGATAGTTCGATTATTCTCGGTTTTGATCAAGATTTTCCTGCAACAACTAAAATCTATCTGGATGTAAATTATCGTTCGTCACAAAACATCTTATCGTTAGCGAACGAACTCATTGCCAACAATACAATGAGACATGGGAAAACCTTGAAAGCGACAAAGACTAATTCATCTCAGCCGGTTTTTTTACGTCCAAATACAACCGATGAAGAAGCGAATTTGATTATAGAACACATTAAGAGGGCGGTAACTAGTAAGGAGCAGTCTTATCAGGATTTTGCTATTTTACACCGAACCATTAGTAGTAGTCGGGCAATATTTGAGCAAATGGTGCTCCATGATATACCATTTGTATCCTATAGTCGCGGTGATTCTTTTTATGAGCATTCTATTGTCAAACCCGTGCTTGATTATCTTCGTATCGCTTTAAATGGGAAAAACACCGAGGCACTAAAAAACATTTTACCTACTATGTACTTGCAAAGAGATACGGCATATCGATTTATTGAAGAAGAAGAGCTATTTTATCCTAAAACACAAGTCATTGAGCATTTATTAAAGATGCCTAAATTAAAACCATTTCAAAAAAAGCAGCTATCAGAGCGGATTAGTTTAATTCAATCTTTGACCAAACTTTCTGCCAAGCAAGCCATTCGAAAAATACGAACTTTCTACGATAAATACTTAGAAACCGATGATCGAAAAAGCTTAACTTTGCACAAGGAAGTGGTAAAAGAAACGCTATCAGAGTTAGAAGTTTCGGCTGCTCAGTTTGATACTGTCGCACAATTTATTTCATTCATCGATGATATTATAGAAAAAAACAGAGAGATGGAGGAAAGAGGGAATAAGACAGATTCTGATGTGGTTTCCCTAATGACCATACACAAATCAAAAGGCCTTGAGTTTCCTGTAGTCTTTCTGATTGGAGGGTCTGAATCAATACTCCCTCATAGTTCTTCATTAGAAGCTGATAAACGAAAAGATATGATATCCTCGCAGGCTTCGAGGCAAGAGGATAATGTCGTCCTACATGCGGTGGAAGAAGAACGTCGGTTAGCGTACGTAGCTATTACTCGTGCGCAAGAGGAATTATACATCTCCTCTCCTGCTTATTACAGAGGAGATAAAGTAGCTGTGTCGCGCTTTTTTATTCAACCATATTCAGATGCGAAATCAGAAATTGATACGTCAATCAGAAGAGAACGAAAAGAGGTCCAGACGATCAAGAAACAATGGACGACACTACTAGTATGGGATTGTGAAAGTCCTAGCTGTAATGGCTGGATGAGAATTAATTCCCATGAAGAAGAAAAGGATTGTCCACTTTGCCGTCAACCGATGAAACAGCGAAAACGAAAGGTGCAAGTGCGCGTTTAATTCTGTTTAGAAAGCAATCACTAAGTTGTTGAAATGCCTGATCTATTAAGTGAAAAAAACATCTTGGATATTATGTCCATGATTTTTTTATTTAGCCTACACACCTATATAAGTAGCCTGCAAAAAATATCTAATTTGTTTCTTCTCAGTTAATTAGCTGAATCTTAAGTGAATAATTCTTGTAGAATGTCATCTGTTTCTAAAAAGGAAAGTGCCTTTTCGCGAAAACCATCATCATGTAGATAAGTAAAACGATTTGGTTTTATACTCGGAGCTATTTCAATTGCCCGAGAGTATTCGGCTTTTTTTAAGGATAACGTTTTTACATAATCAAAAAATCCGGTTCGTTGGAAGACTTTGTTAATTCTCTCTGCACGGTGGTTTTGTACATGGGCCATGATATAGGTGGCGATTCCGACCTGGATTCCATGCATTTCTGGTTTAGCACTAATTTTCTCTAATGCATGAGAGATTAAATGTTCAGACCCACTTATGGGGGCACTATTACCACTTATCGCTGTTGAAATGCCGCCCATAGTTAAAGAGCTAATGAGTTCTTTTAAAAAAATCGGATTTTTTAAATCATTCATGGGGGTTCGGATGAAGCTATTAACTGCTTTTTTGCTGATCATATGCGCAAAAGCATTGACTGTGCTTTTTCCATGCGAATCTTCAAATTCCCAGTCATATAAGGCGGTAATATTAGAAACTAAATCGCCAACTCCGGCTAAAATAAATCGTTCAGGGGCTGTTTGGATGACATCTAAATCTACGATGATCCCGTATGGTACTTTTGCAGGAACTGTAGTTTTTTTGCCTTCTACAACTAAAGAACAATTGCTGCTGGCGAAGCCATCGTTCGATGCAGAAGTAGGGATACTGATAAATGGACTTCTTCTTGAAAAAGCAATGTACTTTCCAAAATCAACAACACGTCCTCCCCCGATTGCAATGACAACATCATAACGTGCCATCTTGAAAGCTTCTTTGATTAGCCCTTCTAAATCTAATTCTGGAGATAGCGTCTTCAATTCTACGTTGATTTCAAGTTCATTATTCAAGGCTGCACTAAAAATACTCTCTGAAAAATCATCCAATAAAATAACGGCATTCTCGAATGGATGCCTCATTAAAATTTCGGCCAATTTCGGAATGGCTCCATGGCTAATTTCTAGAATTGCAGGGATAGGAATACTCGTTACGGGTTGGTTCATCGAGACAATACTCCTTGTTTTTGTAAATAGCTTTCCACTTCTTTAAAAGTATCCACGGCAATAAAAGGAACTTCATTTTGACGAAGTAGATCTTGAAGTGCATCTTTTGCAAATGTCAGATCTGCAACTTTTGCTGGGTGTGAATCAGGCTCGCTATCTCCAATAAAGTATACAGTTTCATAAACTTCTTTTAACTCCTCAATTACTTTGGTTTTATCAATTCCATAACGCTCTGAGAAGTGCTTATGTTCAGGATCAATCGATAGATGAACGTTTTGATCAGAGTATCTTCCTTCATTTGAAAAGACTTTAACGTCGGAAATTTTATATTTTTGTAAAAGATGATGGATATAGTAATCCGTTCCAGCGCTTAAAATAAAAAAATCAGCACCCTCAGCCTGAACGTTTCGAATAAAGTCTGGAACATATGGATCAATCGGAATTTCATGAATGTCTTGAATGATCTTTGCTTCTTCTTGTTGTATGGAAGTAAAAACAGTACTTAAAAAATCAATGTCTTTCATCTTGCCTGCTTTCCATTCCTGAAATAATTCTCTTCCTTTTGGAAAATATTTCTCAATGATGATCCAATAAAAATCCTTTGTTGATATTGTTCCATCAAAATCGGAAACGAATGCCCATTTTTTCATAATAGTCCTCCCAAGATTGAATGTGTTTCTATGGTTATTGTAGCAAATAATGAATTATAAACAAAATAGGAGATGAAATGAGCAAAAAAAGCCGCACATTTTCATGTGCGGAACTTATTAGTATCCAAATCCCCCTCCATATCCAAATCCTGGACGTCCAAAGCCATAACCCGGTCGACCGTATCCATACCCATATCTAGGTCGTCCATACCCGTATCCAGGTCGCCCATATCCAATTCCCGGTCGTCCATACCCATACCCGTAACCCGGTCGACCATAACCATATCCTAATCCTCCTACACTACCGAGCAATAAAAAGGGCAAAATCCGTTGATCACCATTACGTAAATATGCTGGATGTCTATTCATAATCTTCTCCTTTTTCGTATTCACCATAGTGTATGGAAAATTCTTAAAATTGGGAATTTTTTTTGATTCTTAATAATGTATATATCTTGGCTAGGTAGCATAAAAATTCTCGATAATTTCCAACCATATTTTTTGGAATTTAACGAACACTAGTAGCGTAACATCAATATCTGGACAGAGGAGGCGGTACGATTGAATAAAGTAAGATTTTTACTGGTTGCCATGTTTATCCTACTGATGGCGGCATGTAATAATAACGAAACATCCATGGATGATTATCCAAACTATCCAAATAATGCACCTTTAGATGTTAACTTTAGAAATAATGACGTAGAAAAGTACGACAACCAGTTTCATAAAAATGATTCGTTGAAATTGGACACTATTTCAAGTGACTTTACTACGACTCCGAGCACTAAGTATCCACATACAAAAGCGGTAAAAGTACAAGAAGCAAAGTACAAATATTATGAGGTAGATGGGAAAGAGTTTTTGAAAGATGGGAACGTACAGATGGACAAAGTGATTCCATTTGTCCAACGGAACGTGGATGAGGAGCTGAAAAAACAACTTCCTCCAGGACAACAAGCAGCTCCTTCAGGTGAGAAAGGGCAACCAGCACCAAAGAAAGAGACACCGGCTCAAGAAAAAGCCACACCAGCACCAAAGAAAGAAACACCAACTAAACAGCCAGCTACACCAGCACCTGCTCCAAAGCAAGAAGAAGCAACACCAAAGCCTGCTCCAGAGCAAAGTAAAACGAATGTACCTAAAGCAGGTATTAGTGACATTGAAATGCAAGTGATTGAATTAACTAATGTAGAAAGAAGGAAGAATGGGCTACCCGATTTAAAAGCTGATACTGAATTAAGTAATGTTGCCGGTGAAAAGTCTGATGACATGCTGGAAAACAATTATTTCTCTCATACAAGTCCGACGTATGGATCTCCTTTCGACATGATGAGAGATTTTGGTGTAACATATGAATCTGCAGGAGAGAATATCGCACAAGGACAACCAACGGCAAATGAAGTAGTTCAAGCATGGATGAACAGTGAAGGACATCGTGCCAATATTCTTAGCGCTAAATTCACACATATTGGCGTTGGGTATACGGAAGGCGGAAATCATTGGACACAGATGTTTATTGGTAAATAACAAATAAAGAAGAGAATCCAACTGGATTCTCTTCTTCCACTGTAAAATGTAGAATATTGAAATCAAATGGCTCTTTTCGTATTTTTGGTTGATATTGGCACCAAGAAAAAACAGGCAGTAAGGTTTTTTCGACTGATTTCTTACTTTTTATCTAAAAATGAGGTAGTTTTCATTAGGAAAAGAGCACGAAGTCATGCAAATCAGGGGATAAATTCCTATTCGAAAAGCAACAATCTTTGCGAAAACAGCCAATCAAATGGAAAAAAATAGCTGAAGCTTAATGAACCGATACATCAGTAGAGCCTGTCGACCTTCAGTAGTGTTCGAATTGATTTCTTTCTCGAGTCGTTTTAAAAAATCTATGTCACAGCGTCGTGATGGACCATATCGATCATAACACTGATCGTGTGCTCTGCAAGCGGCGTCAACTGTGTTTGTTGGTGGCCCTGGACCACTACATCCTGGTCCACACCAACGATAACCAGGAAAGCAAAAACCAATTTTTTTTCGTCGGCGGTTAGACATTAAAAGCCCCCCTTTAACTGCTTGTACTAAATGATATTCATTTCAAATCAAAATGGCTTGTATGAATACCCAGAAATGCAAGAAATTAGACGACTGTGAAAGATTTGTCTTATGGAGTTACTGAAAAATAAAAGTAAGTTTTGTCTTTATTCCTGAAAATAACTGTTCTTGTGTTATGTCTTCTTGATAAAGGAAAAGCAGGAATTCAAATGCCAACATGCTATAAATGATTTCTGCAGCGGCATTACTTTCATAATCCTGCGACAATACATTCTTCTCTTTTAACTTATTAAGAACTTCGATAATTTCATCAACTAACATAAAATCTAAGCTAATCATTCTTCTTAATACGGCAGGCTTTGATTTTATAGCTGTGATAGAAATTGAAAATAATTGTCGCTGGATTTTTTTACTGATTTTCAAGTATTTAAATAAGCGAGTATAAATGAAGTTAAACATAATTTCATCAATTGGTAATGTAGAATCAAGCTCAAAGGGTGTATGGTTGACTTCGTCTGAAAAATCTTCTGTCAAAGATTCAATGAAGATCTCCGCTTTACTTGGGAAATAATTAAAAATTGTACCGGATGCAATTCCAGCTTTTTGAGCTATTTCATCAGTGGTTGTTTTTTCATATCCTTTTTCTTTAAATAGTGCATTTGCTACTGCAATTATTTTTTCTTTTGTTGCTTGTTTCTTTTTATTACGTAAATTCACGTTTACCCCTCCTAAAGATGAGTGCGTTCATAGATGAGTATACTCATATTGTGTGAATCAAATGATCATTTGTCAAGGTATACGAAAAAAACTTCTACTAAGGGATAAATCTATACAAGTGAGTTTGATAAAAAAGAAAGAAACGGATGATCCTTACTATTCTCAATAGCTTCAGAAAAAGAATTGTATGTAGCTGGTATAGAGATAATACTTGTTACACGTTTCCATTTACCTTATTTGATTCTTCAATTAGAACAAAAATACTAATAATAACGACCGCGAATGTACCGAAAAGGAGACCGAGTTGCATGAAAAAATCTTCCAAAAAGAAGAGGGTGATGAGTGATGCAAATACCACCAAAGAACTTATGAAGTAAGACTTAGTTTTTTCAGATAATCTAAATTTAAACAATAAGGTATTTAGATAGAAAAAAACACAAAACTGACAATTGCAATAGGAAAATAGAGTAGATAATTGTTAATGAGCAAACTGATAACATTCCCAAAAACTAAACTTACAATAATCAACCTACTTAATTCAGTCTTTTTCATACAAATGGCTCCTTTTTTCTTTTTACAATAAATATATAGTTTGTAATAAATATACCATTTTTGGTAAATGTGAAAAAGAAAAATTTTGAAAATTCTTTATAATAGACTCAATTTTAGAAATGTTAATAATGCTGCTTCTTCGCTATTTAGTATTTAGTTCAAACAACTATGTAGGTTTCAGAACTCAATCAATTATTCTTGTAACAGGTGGTGAATGCTGAGCGAGCAATTGAACTCATTCCCTTGTCCGGTTTGGTTTTTCGCTTGTTTTAATCAATATGTAGAATCCTGACATTAAGCTAAAATGGTAGCATCAATTGAACCCTAGAAAATTGTCTTGTCAACACTAAGTAGCGAAGAGCCATAATGCTCATTGCACTGATGTCGTTGAAGAACATAG
Organism: Bacillus sp. 2205SS5-2; assembly: GCF_037024155.1. Lineage (NCBI taxonomy): Bacteria > Bacillati > Bacillota > Bacilli > Caryophanales > Bacillaceae > Bacillus > Bacillus spongicola. The sequence goes on along the minus strand of NZ_JAYKTS010000001.1, from coordinate 198,778 downwards.
GAAGGAACGAGAATAATAGGATTGGATTGTTAGGCTAAACTTGAAAATCTATAGTCGTTTGGATAAAAAAGTCGTATCGTACTGTTTCAATCACACTCAAAATTAGAATGAGATGTACACTGTTAAAACTTCCTTTGGTTCACTTGCTCAAGAAACGCCATGAAAAAAAATTCTCTGTTCTATTATTGACAAATTGTAAAACTACAGTTAATATAAATATATACTTTAGCGCTTAAAAGCGTTTAAGCTTAACAGTAATTAATCAGAAGAGATAGAGTGAAAATATAATATTTTTACAGTTAACAGATAAGTAGTGGTTCTAGTCGCAGAAAATAGAGACTGAATGGAAGCTGAAAATTCAGGCATTAGTTTACATGAATTACACTGTTAGAAACAAGCTGTATTGTAATGAAGTGAGTGAATGTCAAGTTCACTAACAAGGGTGGTAACGCGGAGTCTCTTCGTCCCTTAAGGGGATGGGGGATTTTTTTGTATGCAAAGGAGGAGAAAAAATGAATACTGGGAATGGATTTGTTTCATTGCAATTTGAGAAACTAACAAAAGATCAAGAAGAGGAAAGGCTACAAAACTATCTTGATGTGATATCTACGAGAATGACGCCCTCTGCATTTTTACCAATACCAGTTTCTGATGAAGTAATCGAAAAAGTAATACAAGCAGCAGGCACAGCTCCATCTGGTGCGAATCAACAGCCATGGACTTATACGATTGTCCAACAAGAATCAGTAAGAAAAGAAGTGAAGCAATTATATCAAGAAGCATCTATAAAACAAGCTGACCTACTACATTCTTCACCAAAGCTTGTAATCGTATCAAAACAAAAATACGGCATTCAAGGAAATGACAGAATAAAGCACTATTATCCGAATGAATCGACAGCCATAAGTGCAGGATTCTTTGTAGCTGCTCTCTTGCATGCAGGTTTAAATTTTCTGGCTTTTCCACCTTTAAAGAAATTGAAACAACTGATAGATCTACCAAAAAATGAAGAAGCTTTTTTGGTTTTTGCTGTCGGAAACTCTGGTGAAACTTACACTGAAAATTCACTTCATAAAGCAGAAAGTTATTACAATCTTATCAAGAAAAGAAGAAATGTTAGGGATTTTTCTTCTCAAACCATAGATGAAAAATTGTTGTTGATGGCTCTGCAATCGATGGAAAATAATCTGCTATCTAATGACAGTCCATATCATTTTCACTTAATCAGTGATCCTCTTCTCAAACAGAAAATTCGTGAAAAAGCAGAAGAAGAAGAAAAAACCTTTTACGAAGAAAGGATTACAGAGGAGTGGAGAGGTGTTCTAGCGCCACTCGGAACGAATTGGCAGAAGCCACATTTAACGGATGCGCCCTATTTAATTGTTGCCTTTAAAGTAGAAAGTGAGAAAAAGGGTACCTTTGATGCTGTATCAAGTGCTGGTGTTGCAACTGGGGTATTGTTATCTGCTTTACACCATGCTGGATTGGCTACCTTAACACACACACCTAGTCCGATGACATTTTTACGAGAAGTTTTAGATAGACCTAAAAAAGAAACGCCGATTGTCGTCATGCCTGTTGGGTATCCAACTGATAATTGTTTGGTACCAAATATAACGAAAAAACCACTTCAAGAGATTTTGAAAAACTTATAGAAAGAAAGGTGTATCATCATGAATGAATTAAAACGAGATTTACATCCACTACACGGATATGCACTAATGATTGGAGGTATGATAGGCGCCGGTATATTTGTCGTGACAGGAGAGGCGGCTGGCCAAGCTGGACCATCCGTTCCGTTTGGGTACGTGGTGTTGTTTCCGATTTTACTTGCTTCTGCTTTAGCGTACTTAATATTCCTTAGTACACCACTTGGTCAAAGTCCAGGTGGGGCATATATTCATATAAGTCGTACATTTAATAACTATTTTGTTGGCTTTTTGTTTATGTGGTTTCAATACATCGCTTTACTAGGTGTCATGGCGATTATGGCCATTTCATTTGGCGAATATTTATCATCTTTAACAGGATGGACAAATATTCCATTGCTAGCGACGATCCTTTTACTAAGTTTTTTTGTGCTAAATATCGTGGGAGTAAAATGGTTTGGTGTGGTTCAAATGGTGATGTCCTTGATTCTTTTCGTGGCAATTTTGGTGCTTGTTATACCAGGGTTATTTCACATTGAAATGAGTAATTATTCGCCGATTTTACCTAAAGGAATGAGTGGATTTCTGAGTATCTTGCCCTCGCTTTTCTTCGCATATTTTGGTTTTGAACAAATCGCTCAAGCGGCAGGGGAAATGAAAAACCCACAAAAAGCAATGCCTAGAACGATGTTTATTGGCTCGATCTTAACGGTTATCATTTACTTTTTAATTTCATTTGTTGCTTTTGGTGTCTTGCCCTATCAACAGCTAGCAAGTTCAAGCAGTGCGATGGCAGATGTAGCGGCAGTTTATTTGCCTGCATGGGGAAAATGGATTGTGGTTATCGGGATTATCATGGCTTTCGCGACGACTTTAAACTCATTAGTTATGGTCGTATCACGTATTCTCTTTAGCTTTGCTGACGATCACGTTATTCCAGCTCGATTCGCAAAAGTAAATAAGAGATTTGGAACACCACATATTGCCATCATGGTAAATACGGCAATTGTATTAGGACTAATTTGGACACAAACTCTTGGCTACTTGCTCGATGTGTCTCTACAAGGGATGTTCTTAATGTACATGGGACATGCAGTCGCGATGATTGCTCTGCCATTTGTGCGACCGGCGTTGTTTGCGACAGCTTTTATCAAACCTCCGAAAGTTCTTGTAGTATTTAGTGGACTGTTTGCCCTAAGTGTCTTGCTTTACTTTAGCTTTACATTATTACAATCAGTACTAAATTTATTAATTCTATGGACAGTAGTCGGAGTAATTATCTACTCATTAGGCAGAATACAAGGTAAGAAAAAACAATTTAATTATGCTCTTCGTATAACGCAAGATTGGAAAACTGAACAAGAGTAAATAAAATAAGGCTGTTTTCACAAAGTTTGTTGCTTTTCGCACCAGTCTATAAACGATGATATCGCTTTGTTTCGGGCATCATTTCGTCTATTTTTGATGGAAATAACAATGAAATGGGCGATTTAATCTAAAATCAGGTGATTTAGCCACAATGTATACGAAAAGAGCCTAAAATAAAGAAGCAGCACTTATACCATGTATAAGTGCTGCTTCTTTTTAATTAAAACTTATGCCGTTTAGATGGACTAGGTGAGAATCTTAAATAGAGCAATATTTAATAAGAAAGCCTTACAATAACTTCTTTACTTACTTTGTTGAAAAATCGATTTTACTCATCTTTTGTAGCCAACATATACTTAATATCAGAGGTAGCGGTTGGATAAGTAAACAGCATTTCTTTAAACTGCTTAGTGGTTATATCAAGTTTAATAGCAAGCGCAAATATATTAATGAGTTCAGCGGCATCCTCACTAAGAAGATGTGCTCCTCGTATCGTATCTTTTTTTGAATCGATAATAACGTGAGCAAAGGCCGAATCTTGGTTTGTTCGCTTGTTTGTAAACCAGTTTGTGATATCTAATTTATTGATTACTAGATCATCTAGCTTGCTTGCTTCAGCAACGGAGATACCGACACTTGTTAGTTTTGGTTGGGTAAAGACTGCTGTAGGGATAGCCTGCTTTTTGATTTTTTTATTATTCCCATTCCGCAGATTCGCTGAAACGATTTTTGACTCCATTCCCGCTACTGGAGTTAGTGGCGAGGCAAACGTATTTGCGACGTCTCCAGCTGCATAAACATTAGAGTTTGAGACACTCTGTAAAAAATCATTTACTAAAATCCCTCCTTTATCTGACTGAATATTAGCATTATCGAGCTGCAAATGGTTTACATTCGGGCTTCTACCGGCACCATGGATGACAAGATTTGTTCTATAAGTTTGAGTGGTACCGTGCTTTTCTCCAAGTACAATATACGAATCATTCTCTTTTTTTATTTCCGTAACTTCGGTTGAAAGTTGGACATCGACGCCCAATTTTCTTGTTTCTTCGATCAGCTTGGAGACAAGTTCAGGGTCGAACCCTTTCAACGCTTCTTTGCTACGGTGAAGAATGGTAACAGTTGCTCCAGCACGTGCAGCGATATGAGCGAGTTCAAACGATATATAGCCACCCCCAATAAAGAGAATTTCTTTCGGCAAAGCAGAGAGTTCAAGAAAATCATCGCTATATGCTAAATGTTCAAAACCTTCTATTGGTAATTTAGTCGGAGCGGCCCCAGTAGCGATAAGGATTTTATTTCCTTCAATAATTTGATCTTCTACCTCCATTCGATTCTCCGCAACAAATCTAGCTTGACCGTGATAAGTATGAATACCTAGTTTATGTAGTGATTTTTCTGTATTTTCTGGAACATCGTCAGTGAATGTTTTTTTAAACTCCATTAAATCTTGCCAATCAATTTCTACATTCCCGGTGATTCCTTTTTTTTGAAGTCGCCGTACACCATCTAAGATTTCTGTTATTCCGACAAGAACTTTTTTAGGGTCACATCCTCTAAGTGCACACGTTCCTCCAAATAATCTTTCTTCAATTATGGCGACACTCCAACCAGCTTCTCTACACTCTTTAGCAGCCAGAGTTCCAGCAGTTCCACTTCCAATTACAACTAAATCATATGTTTTCATTTTTTTACACTCCTTCTTCTAGTACTATTCCTTTTTAGAAACAACACTAAACGAGGAAAGTGAAAAAGTTATAAATAAACAATCGCTTTAATTATTTTGAAATAATTATCTTGCTTGCAAAAAATCATCGAAAAGGGTATAGTAAGATTACAAGCTGCGATGTACGTAATACTAACTAAGTTTTAACCTTTAAGCTGTAATCGGGAGTTTTATATCGAACTAAGAATGTCAGGCCACTCACGAAGAGGAAGACAAGATTAGTTTTGCGAACACCCACTTGGAGAAGTGGTGGTTTAAAACTTTCTTACCAATTTTACGGCACTTGCGGCTGTTCCTAACGACTTATCACCAGTTTCTCTCAAGGGACTGGTTTTTTGTTGTTTCTTCATGCTAATTTGGTTATGTTAATAGAGAGTGAAAATAGGAGGATACGTAATAATGTTAAAAGATAAGCTACAAAAATTCTTTAACCAAGAATCACCCGAAAAAATCCTGCCGCTTGAAAAAAACTTTGCTGAACAATGGAACATCGACCTTCCAACAAATGTCCAAGAGAGTGAGGAAGATACTCGATTTACTAATGCTACGATTGAAGTGATGAGTAAAGAAACAGAAGAGTCGGTAATGAATGTATTGGCGGATGAATTTTTAAACAAGCCAATATCCTATGTTAAAAAGAATAGCGAACATTTTATCTATCTTGACTCCAAGTGGTTTGACCTGATTGGTGTGGACGGAATATCGCTAGAAATCGATGATGTATTTGGTACTTATGAGGTATTATTCGGATTGAGAAGAAAGAAAAATGATCGCCCTCAATTACTTGACTATTTTAACTCCCAGCTTGGAGACAGTCCAAAGCATTCTCTGCTCTTTAATGGAGAGGACGGACTTTGGGATGTGAATTTCTCGGTAAATGGTTTACAAGGATTTCATGAAGAGATGACGATTCATGAACTTTATCAGGCCGTATATATATTTGTTTTTCACCTTCATGTGTATCTGGATGAGGCGAAAACAGTCTAATATAAAGCGAACTCGGGAAAATTGCTGAGTTCGCTTTTTTAGTGTGAAACTATTGTCTGCGATCGCAATAGTAGGAACCGTATTTCTGAGGAACGAAGCGCTTATCCAATTCTATCATCAAGAGAGGGGATTGAAACCTGATTCGGTATCGGTGGTTTGCCAGGCATGTTGTGAAAAAAACAACCGCCAAAAAAATGATCAAATGTGTAAAAAGTGCTATTCATCCTTTTGAAAATCACTGTTTTACCGAATTAATTGTATCTATCTTACACAGCGCTAAAGTATGGGCGGGAAAAATCAAAGTGCTAATCTAAAACAAAATACAAATTTTAAGTAATGAGTGCGGACGATTGATTCGAAATGTCTTATGATATTCAATTAGGTTAAAAAGGCTCTTTTTATATTCTTTGCTATTGGCACAAAGAAGAAATAGGCAGTAAGGTTATTTCGTCTGATTTCTTACTTTTTATTTAGATATGGAGAAGTTTTCATTAGGAAAGGCTGTTTTCGCAAAGGTTGTTGTTATTCGAACCAGTCAATAAACGGTGATTTATCTTCGTTTCGGGCATCATTTCGTCTATTTTCAATGGAATTCAACAGTGAAATAGACAATTTAATCAAAAATCAGATGAAAATTAAAGTTAGTCTTAAAAGTGGACGCATAAAAATGATAATCCGTTGCACAATAATTATCATTAAAAAGGACGTGTTCACATGAGTAATCATCACTCGAACGAATATCGAGAGTATGTAGCTAAGATGGTTGTTGAAGAAGGTAGGAAAGTGACAGAACTAGCCTATGAGTTAGAGATCCCTTACTCGACTATTATGCGATGGGTAAAAAAGTTAAAAGAGGCGAAAAATGTTGACAAATCTGTTGAGTATATTACTCCTTCAGACCTAAACAAATTGAAGAAACAGCATGAAAAAGAATTAAAATCTCTTCAAGAGGAGAATGAAATTTTAAAAAAGGCAATGCACATCTTCACGAAAAAGCAGGAGTAAAGTATGAATTTATCCATCTCCACAAAGATGAACATACTGTGGTGAAGATGTGCAAGGTACTGGAGGCATCAACAAGCGGTTACTATAAATGGGTCGATCGACAAACTCAGGAAGAGACAGAAAAAGAAAAGAAGAAAAAGGAACTGAAACAAAAAATTTGTAAGTCTTTTCATGAGAGTCAAGGAACTTACGGTAGCCCAAGAGTATATGATGATTTAATTGAGTGGGGCTACCAAGTCTCCCAAAAAACCGTAGCTCGGTATATGCAGGAAATGGGGTTGAAAGCGACTCCATTAGAGAAATACGTTGTTACTACAGACTCAGATCATGATATAACGATCTATCCTAATTTAGTGAAGAGACAGTTCGATGTAGATATTCCAAATACGGTTTGGGTAGCGGATATTACATATATCCGAACATTGAAGGGATGAGTGTATCTTGCTTCCATTATGGACTTGTTTTCACGAAAAATTGTAGGATGGAGCCAAGGGATTTCAATGAAAAAAGAACTTGTTTTAGAAGCATTGCGAATGGCTCAAGCAACGAGACGACCAGGTAAGGGATTGATCCATCATTCTGACCGTGGCTCCCAATATTGTTCTAATGAATATGTAGAGGAATTAACTCAGAGTGGGGCTAAAATTAGTATGAATCGAAAAGGAGATCCATATGATAACGCTTGCATCGAATCGTTCCACGCGACTATAAAGAAAGAGCTTATCTATCGGCGTAGATTTCAAACAAAAGAAGAAGCGATGAAGGTTATCAATCATTATATTACAAGTAGGTACAATGAGAAGAGGAAGCATTCTAAGCTGGGATATTTGTCGCCAAATAACTTTGAGCGAGAGTATCAACTTTCGATCCTAGAATCAATCTCATAATATAGCCATTTGGCGTTAGAAAGGATCAATCATGGTCTTGGATTGATTCTTTCTAATGCCCCACCAAACGAAGTGCGGTAGGAAAGTAGGAAAATTAAATCTCATTTTTTATTGTCCATTTTCTTGACAGAAGTTCAGCTTAAATCATTTTTATTATTTCCACTGTCTACTTAACAGGGGGCAGTTCATTATAGCTCAGAGCTTTTTTGTGAATGGATTTGACGTGAAAATCTCTTTTTCCTAGTCAACTCTAACTCCGAAGAGAATAACTATTAGGTCTGGAGAATAGCCACTCACAGCCTTCGTTAGAATATCATATAGGAGATGACAACATACAAAACCGTCATTAATAGAGAAGGTGCGGCATAACGCCATGAATTTCGAATTATCGTAGGGCGAATCAACAAATAAATGATGACTAGGCTCATGACAAAACCTAGGAATGCTATGAATACGTGAGATGTGTCAACGACTGCTAAAATAGGACCTTTACGATATAAAGCATCTGTTAAAGCAAGCAGTTGAATGTTAAATAAATTGCTACCTAAAATGGATCCAATGGCCATATTGTAGTTTGCTAGTTTAAATGCCGCCACAACAGTGACCAGCTCAGGTAAAGAGGTGGAGGCCGCTATGAGAAAGCTGCCGATAAAGCTCGCATTCATACCAGTGGATTGTGCTAAAGCATCTCCGGAGATAGAAAGAATACTCCCGGATACAAAGACCATAAAGGCTGCAAGGGAAAAACCGATGACTGCTTTTCTAAGAGAAATGTCCTTACGAGCTGGCTCCTCTTGTTGAACTAGCATTTCTTCCTTTGCAACAAATTTCATCGACAGAATGTAGAGAACTACGACCACAATCATTTCAATTCCCACCCCAAATAATTCAATAGAACCGGGTAGAAGGAGGCTGAAACCTATTATAACTAAAAACAAGATTCCAAAAAGAGCTGATGGCATTGATTCCTTATGATTAATATGTTGAAATAAACGTTTCTTTCGGTAGATTAAATCGACGACTGCTAATATTAATAGGTTAAATACATTACTTCCGAGCATATTTCCCACGGCAATATCGGGACTATCAATGTAGACAGCGGTTAAGCTTGTTGTTAATTCTGGTAATGAAGTTGCTCCTGCAATCAGAAAAGTACCCACGACGGCTCCACTTAAAGAAGATTTCCGGCTAATCACATCACCAAATTGATTCAAGTAAATAGCTGCTCCTACGACTACAGTGGCTGCAAGTATAAAAGTTAAATAGATCATGTTCGTCCCCTTTCGGCCAGGACACGAAAAAACCCTGGCACAAATATATGTACCAAGGTCTTGCGGGCTAAGAATACGCTTAGTCTAATGAACCAGGTATCGAAATACCGTAATGATGATTCATTAGCCGATTACCGGTCGCTACTCCCCTTGTTAGTACAAATATAACCCGGATTTTATTTTCTGTCAATTGTTAGAGCGCATCGAGAATTGAGGGAGGAAAAAGATTTACTTTAATGATATACAATGTGATTGACCATAAGAGTCAAGAAAACAAGAAAAGTCTTGAAGAACATCGGACAATCGTCCATTCGATTAAACAAACAGATATCACCTTAACCCAGCAAGCCATACGGAATCACTTACAGACGACACTTCATTCAATCAAGAAATATGCGGGTGGCTATAAGTCATTAAATCAATCGTTGTGAACGAAAATAGAATTATCCCCAAGTTATAGTTTAACCTATAATATCTTAAATGAGAAAAGAGCCCTAAATCCCGATGAGGTTTATTTTTGAGTAAAAATAAATTCCATTACTATTCACAAATAAACCCCAGTGCACCTGGAAAATTATTAGTTCTATGGACTAGGGATAGTCATAGAAGTGATTTCTCCATATAAAGGAAAAAACTTATGAATACTTAAATTATCCTATTCTTCAATCTTGGAGTTATAGATGTAATCGTTGTAAATAGGCAGATTTAAATTTTTTCTTTTTCAGCTCATTATAAATTGATAATGCCTGATATAAGAAGGGAGTTAGTTTTGCTACTTTTCTTAATTACTTCCAGGCGTTATTCTTCGGGTGCCTGGAATAGGAGAAATGCTTTTCAAGGCAAGAAGGAAAGTAGAAAAAGTGATAGTTCTTAATAGTTTTTACGTGCAGGATAAATTCGATAAGATTCAGTGTCCCGTTTGTTCTAATTGGCCATTTGAGCAAATCGACTGTATGTTTCTTTGATTTATGGTACTCTAAGCAAATAAATACAATTATTGAGGTGCAACCATGAAAATAGAAGTATATTCAGATTTTGTTTGTCCATTTTGTTATATTGGAAAAAGAAGACTAGAGCAAGCAATGGAAGCAGTTCCTTTTAAAGATGAAGTTGAAGTAGTTTTCAAAAGCTATGAGCTAGATCCAAATGCGGCTAAAGATACCGACTTATCACTTCATGAACTACTTGCGAATAAGTACGGGACATCTGTTGAACAAGCTAAGAAAATGAGCGACGGAGTGATCCAACAAGCTGGAAGTGTTGGTTTAGATTTTCAATTCGATCAACTTATTCCAACGAACACTTTTGATGCTCATCGCTTAGCAAAGTATGCCGAAACTCAAGGGAAAGAAGCAGCTTTAACGGAAAGCTTATTAAAAGCCCACTTTACCGATTCGAAGCATGTTGGCGACCATGATACCTTACTCCAAATTGCGGAAGAGGTTGGGCTTGATCGTTCTGAAGCACAATCGGTATTAGCAGGAAACGATTTCAACGAAGTAGTTCGTCAAGATGAGCAATTGGCTCGTAGTATCGGCGTTCAAGGTGTACCTTTTTTTGTGGTAAATAATAAGTATGCGATCTCTGGAGCGCAACCAGCTGAAGTGTTTAAAGGGGCTCTTGAGAAAGTCTGGGAAGAAGAACATCCATCTACTCCACTTCAAAACCTTTCAACGGGAGATAACAACGGAATGGTTTGCGATGAAAACGGTTGTGAAATACCGACAGATAAACAGTAATCAAAAAAATCCACCTTTCTTGATGAAAGGTGGATTTTTTTGATGAAAATAAAGTGAAGAATTAATTAGCAAAATAATTTTGAGTATAATATGGGTGCGATTCCTCATTAAAGGCGACGCCGATTCCCACATAGTCAAAATCCTTTTGCAAAATATTCTTTCGATGACCTTCTGAATTCATTAAGCCTTCATGAGCAAAAATACTACTAAACTGCCCATAGGCTAAATTTTCACCCGCTACCAAAAAATGTATGTTATCCTCTGACATCCGATCAAAGGGAGATTCCCCATCTAAGTTTGTATGATCGAAGTACCCATTATCAGCCATATCTAAACTATGTTTTCGAGCAGTTTCTTTTGCAGAATCATCCCAAGCAAGCGGATGAAGGCCATGTTCTACACGAGCTGCATTGGTTACATCAAATAGTTGATATTCTAATCCCGTTTTTAGTTCATCACTATTTTCTGTATAAAGGGTTTGTTTTGTATCTTCCAACTCTTTCTGGATGATCTGAATTGCTGTGACTGTATTATTTTCATGAATATCATAAAAGACAGTTACATAGGACTTTTCAATTAAGAACACATCATATTCACCATGGTCAGGTAGCTGATAATAGAAAGAGCCTTTCTTTATTTTTGTTAAGGGTCTTCCAAGATTTTGTTGAACGAGACTCTTTGTATCTCCTAAAGTGATACCAAGGGAGCTAGAAATTAAATCCTGATTGGTGTAAAGCCCATTAATAAGTTGATTATCATCAAATGAGATCATCAGAAAATGTTGATAGTTTTGATGATACGTGTGCCAAAGAGCACCATATTCATTAGTTGTCGAACGGTTTGGCTCACCCAATTCTTCTTTTACCTGTTGCTGAGTATCACCAATCTCCAAATTATAAACAGCAATCGGTTGTTTGGCCGGCGGGTCCAGTTCTGGTTTAGCAACTTTTATATAATCCACTTCATCAGGGGATGTAATTCCCTCATCAAAAAGATCATCAATCTCCTGTAATAAGGATGTATAGGCAAATTCCATGTGATTGAGGGCTGAGGACACCCATTCACTTTCTTTTATGGACTCTAATGAATCCTGAACTAAATCATGTTGAAGGATGGTTTCTACTTCTTCCTCCCACATCGGGTGAGTTATGTAGACGGCTAAAAGAATAATGAGGAACAGAAATAAACGCTTCAAACGATATCCCTCCATTTCTATCATCATTGTAACCGAAAAAGAGAAGTTTCAGCAGTTAATTAACTTGATAAATATATTTTTTTGTTTCACCGGAAGTAACTTCCCTTTTCAAACACCCTCTTTTATCGTTACTTCAAACAAACTAGTTAAATAATTGGGAATTAATATACTCTCATTAAGAGTCTATACTATTAAATTACTGTCGATAAAAGAAAAGGTCTAAATAAAACTAACTAGTTTTTGCCTAATCAGGAGGGGTATTTATGAAAGGCTCTTTTCGCCTATTTATATTGGAAATCAACTGTGAATTGGAAGGTTCAATCAAAAATTAGCTGAAATAACCAAAATGTAAACGAAAAGAGTCTTTAGAAAAGAAACTTCATGCTTCTGAGCATAAAGAAGGTTACAGATTGAGAAAAGATGTGTTAGACTGTTTTCTTATTGGTCTCTATTCATTTAGATGGAACGCTCCATTTTGCAGTTGATGTCCATCAAAAAAAGACAATCACGCTAAGGTGGCAACCGCACCGGTACCGTTTTTTTTTGAAGGTTTTTTTCGCATACTTTATTGCTATATCATATAAAAACGGAGGGAAACACTCTTTACTTTCCTCATTTCGAGTTGAAAATAGTGCATAAAGATGCCTGAAGTCATTTTTCACCACAATAGGAGGATTAATTCGAAAAGCCATTTGAGATAAGCTAAGTAATTTAGAGATACTCAAAAATTATTTTCTATACAAATATGCCCTTATACAATGCTTTACCACACCTTATAGTCTTTATTTAAAAGTAACTGTATTCGGGGAATAGCCTTTTATTAAGCTCTTTTCGCAAATTTGAAACTCATGGAGAGAAAGATTGGCTTTGGTGTTTTTTTAGTTCTTCATTTAAACCTAATCAAAAATGATGATGTATTGATTGGTTGAGAAAACACGAATCATGCTCATTGAGCTTTTTTTATAATAATTGTAAAGCAGTAATATTTTCAGAAATCGCCTTAAATTATAAATGTAGGAGTTCGTATATGAAAATTGTATCATGGAATGTAAATGGCATTCGTGCCTGTGTGAAAAAAGGATTTTTAGATTATTTTCAGGAAGTCAATGCTGACTTTTTTTGTATTCAAGAGACGAAGTTGCAAGCAGGGCAAATACAATTAGAATTAGAAGAATATCACCAATTTTGGAATTATGCCGACAAGAAGGGATATTCAGGAACGGCCATTTTCACGAAGCATCAACCCTTATCAGTTACCTATGGGGTAGGTGATAAGACCTCTGAAGCAGAAGGTCGAATTATTACGCTAGAATATGATGCCTTTTACCTTGTCAATCTGTACACTCCTAATTCAAAGCGAGATCTGTCGAGGTTAGGGGAGAGATTAGAATGGGAGGATGCTATTCGTGACTATTTGGTAGGTTTAGATCAAACAAAGCCGGTGATATATTGCGGAGATCTTAATGTGGCACACCAAGAAATTGACTTAAAAAACGCCAAACCCAACCAGGGGAATTCTGGTTTTACAGCGGAAGAACGTGGGAAGTTTTCGTCTTTGTTAGAAGCTGGATTCGTCGACAGCTTCCGTCATCTCTACCCGAATAAAGAAGGAGCCTTCACATGGTGGTCTTATATGAGTAATGTAAGAGCACGAAATATCGGTTGGAGAATTGATTATTTTCTCTTATCAATCGCTCTTGTCCCGTTTCTAGAAAATGCAGATATCCATTCGCATGTTCTTGGTAGTGACCATTGCCCTATTGTTATAGAGATGTCGATATAGAGGAGAGTAATAATGGAAATATTTGAGTGGATTTCAAAAGATAGTCTTAAGGACCTGAGTATTTCAGCAGGAATTTTAGTCGCATTCTTTATTTTTAGAAAAATCTTTACAAAATACGTGCTCAAAATAATGTTGAAGCTAAGCTCAAAAGCTCGTTCCAAGTTTTTTACGCATGTATTTCATTCCTTTGAAAACCCGATTGCTTGGTTATTTATCATTTTCGGAATATTTATTGCGGCCGATTCGTTCCCTTTTATGGAGCAAAACAATCCATTGTTTAAGAAAATTTTTCGTTCGCTTGTGATTCTTCAAATAACTTGGGGGTTATTTAATTTGACCTCAGCTTCGTCGGTGTTATTTAAAAGCTTTCGAGATAAGTATAGTATCGAAATGGACGAAATTTTAATTCCCTTTATTTCGAAAGGGCTGAGGTTTGTTGTGTTAGCCATTAGCTTTAGTATTATCGCTCAAGAGTTTGAATATGATGTTAACGGATTTGTAGCGGGATTAGGACTGGGTGGATTAGCTTTTGCTTTGGCTGCAAAGGATGTTATCGGAAATTTCTTCGGAGGTATAATAATTATTACTGAACGACCATTTTCTATCGGAGATTGGGTTGAAACACCTAGTGTGGAAGGGACAATAGAAGACATTTCCTTTAGGAGTACAAAGATTCGAACCTTTGAACAGGCAATTGTGACTGTTCCTAATGCAATTCTTGCCAATGAACCCATAACGAATTGGAGTAAGATGGGAAAACGGAGAATTACGTTTAATCTAGGACTTACTTATAATACACCAAATGAGAAAATACAACGAGTGGTACATCGATTGGAATTTCTCTTGCAGAATCATGATGAGATTCACAAAGAAACGATCTTTGTGAGATTCAACGAATTTAATACAAATAGTTTAGATCTATTCCTTTATTTTTTTACCAACACTACCCAGTGGGGGGAATACTTACGCGTTCGTGAGGAAATAAATTTTCAAATATTAGATATCTTAGAAGAAGAAGAAGTTGATGTTGCCTTTCCAACACGGACCTTATACGTTGAATCTCAATCAGAAGAGAGTCCTCATGTCGAAAGAAGTCTTTCAACCTAGTAATCTATGGGGAACAATTAAGGTAGTGATGCTTGAATAATAGTGGGCTAGTAGTATCAACTCGTCTGAATTAGATTCAAACTGACCATAGAGAATATAGAAAATCGAAAATCAAAAGAGCACCCGGAAAAATATCGAGGGTGCTCTTTTTTTATTTGCTCTTTTTTTGTTCTCTAATCCATGAATCAATAAAGTCTAAATTAAAAATCAATACATGATTCATTCGTTTAAGATGAGGGATCTGCTTTCTTACAATTAATTCCTGAATCTTTTCTTCACTTAAAGGGTATTGAACCGAGTGAAGATAGTGGATTAGCGGTTGGATTCCTGTAACTTTTCTCATCTAATCACCTCCCACCAAATTCTCCTCGAGATAGAAAACATTGAAGAAAACTTAGTATTAGGTACTAGAAAAGATACTTATGTTCTTCTATACCCGAATTCTTTGTAAATAATCCGATTAGAATGTATTTTGGGAATTTCTGACCGGTAATGTCAGAAATTATTTTGTGTTTCTACCGGAAATTTCTTCGGATACAATAAAGGCTAAATCGTCGTTACCAAAAAGAGAAAGTACACCTAGGACCGTGTCATCGTCAATTTCCCCAGCTTCTTCTTTTGAAACCGTTAAGTTTAACGCTTCCGTGAGTGCTGGATTGTCCATTTGAGTGGGATAGGCTGTTAAATACAAGGCCTTGGGATCAAGGTCTTCGTTGATACACCACTGCGCAAAAATAAGAATCATCATATTTTCTTCGCGCTGATAGTTTTCAATAATCTTCGCTTCGACTTCTTTTGGATCCATTATCATTCTCCTTCAATTATGTATCAATGTGAATAGTATAACAGACTTCGAATTTGAAGGCTGTTTTCGCATAGTTTGTTGCATTTCGTATACATTAATAATCTATGGTATAGCTTTGATTCGGGCATCATTTCGTCTGTTTTTGATGGAAATCAACAAGGAAATGGAGGTTTTAGTCAAAAATCAGATGAAATAGCCACAATGCATACGAAAAGAGCCTAAATAAAAGATAATTTTCCACGAAAATAATCGCCCTTAGGAGGATGAAAATGAAGTATGCACTTGTTTTGGTAGTGCTTATATCACTTATTCTTCGGTTTCCATGCAATACTATGGCTATTGAGAACAAAGAAATTAAAGAAGGTCCATTGAAGCCGAATCGAAATAATACCGCCCTGGTAGTGACCGATCCTCAAAATGATTTTCTCAGTGAAAATGGTGTAGCTTGGCCACTAGTTGAAAAAAGTGTGAAAAACCAAGGAACCATCGGTCATTTAGTGCAACTATTTCAAGAAGCAAAAAAGATGTCTATTCCTACATTTGTCTCTCCACATTATTATTACCCGTATGATTATCACTGGGAATTTACTGGAGAGCTAGAAACATGGATGCATGATCACAAAATGTATGATCGAACAGGTCCTTTAAGTTTAAAGGACTTTGAAGGTTCTGGAGCGGATTTTTTACCTATCCTAAAGCCTTATATTATTCAGAACCAGGCAATTATCACTAGCCCGCACAAAATTTATGGACCTGAAACGAATGATTTGGTCCTTCAGTTACGGAAGAGTGGGATCGATTTTGTCGTGTTAGCAGGCATGTCTGCGAATCTATGTGTTGAATCACATTTAAGAGAGTTTCTGGAACAAGGCTTTTCAGTTTCAGTAGTGACGGATGCTACTGCGGCAGCTCAAATAGGGGATTTAGACGGGTATGAAGCAGCTCTTACCAACTTTCAAATGATTGCTAATGAGGTGCTGACGACTGAAGAAGCGCGATCCTTTTTTCAATCTTTGAATGAATGAGAAACATCTTGTAGAATAGTAGTGGATTGTACACAGAAAAAAAGGGGTTTATCATGAAGAAATATATTGTAGTTGGAGCAGGAATTCTCGGTGCCTCTACGGCATACCATTTAGCGAAATCCGGGATAGACGTAACACTAATCGATGGAAATGATTCAGGACAAGCTACTGACGCTGCTGCAGGAATTGTTTGTCCCTGGATTTCCCAGCGCCGGAATAAACGCTGGTACCAACTAGTGAAAGAAGGGGCTAAATATTACCCAGAGTTAATTCAACAGTTAGAAGAAATCGGAGAAAGAGTTACAGGTTATCAGAGAGTCGGCGCACTGAGTCTTCATATAGATGAGGATAAAATAGATAAAATGGTTCAACGTGCACTGAAGCGAAAAGAAGATGCACCAGAAATGGGAGAAATTTTGAAGCTTTCAAAAGAAGAAACGCTAAAGAGATTTCCTTTGCTCGCTGAAGGATTTTCTTCTGTATTTGTGAGTGGTGCTGCAAGAGTAGATGGTCGGTTGCTTCGAAAAGCTCTTATTAGTGGGGCTGTAAAATATGGGGCGGAGCATGTTCATGGTACAGCGGAATTACTTATCGATAACGATGAAATAAATGGGGTTGTTGTCAATAATGAAAAGGTTTTTGCTGAAACGGTAATCGTTACTGCAGGAGCATGGGCAAATAAGCTACTTTTACCACTTGGGGTTAGCTTTCATGTTTCAGCCCAAAAAGGCCAAATCATTCATTTGCAATTATCAGAAGAAAATACTTCATCATGGCCAGTAGTAATGCCACCGAATAATCAATATCTTTTAGCTTTTGACGGTGGAAGAATTGTCATCGGAGCGACGCATGAAAATAAAGAAAATTTAACTTCAAATGTAACAGCCGGGGGACTTCATGAAGTGCTGTCGAAAGCTTTGCAAGTAGCTCCCGGATTAAAGGAAAGTACCCATATTGAAACGAGAGTCGGCTTTCGTCCGTTTACTCCTGAATTTTTGCCTGTGTTTGGTGAAGTACCAAACTGGAAAGGACTCTTTCTAGCCAATGGTCTAGGGGCATCTGGATTAACAGCCGGTCCTTTTTTAGGAGCCGAATTAGCGAAATTAGTATTAGATAGAGATACTATTTTAGATCCTAAGGAATTTCCACTTGAAGAAGCTCTCTTTTAAAAGTAGGTGAAAAAAGAGAATTAGATTGTATAGGAAAATTCACTGAATGTTATCGTCATGAAAAGGATTGTTGCTTTTCGATAGATTCACTAAAAGAATGAGTAAATAGGTAATCCTTGTCCTTTTTTCGATTAAGTCATACATGAATTTCCCAGTATTCTGCTTAAGGTATGGATCGAAAAAAGGTGAGGCTGATTTTTAAATTAATTGCAGCAAGATTAAAGCAAGCCATCTTCAATTTTAGTAGCGTTTTCAAAAAAAGAGAAAAATGAGCTATAGTCTGTCTTTTTCAATGTTTCTTAAAAACCGAACACAAGAAGTGAATGGTTAGCCATTTTTATTTCGGATGGCATGTTAACGGAACATTAAATTTTTCGTATATATGGGGTTCGTAGGGATAAAGAAGTGTTTTTCAAACCGACGAAATTTCTACTACATCTTCAAAAAGAGTTTCAAGGAATCTCTATGACTTGTTGATTAGCGATACGAACTTGTCTTTTCTAGATATATCGTGTTGTCTTGGCAACACTGCTGTAATACAGGCGAACGAATACTAGGCGGAACAAAAGCTTTTGCAAGTGGCGGTCATGATGAAGATGGTTCCATTCACATGAATATAAAACCAGGAGGAACGATGAAGATAAAATTCACTCCAAATAAAAGTGGAGAATTTGAATTTTTATGTTCAGGAGCTGGTCACAAAGAAGCGGGACTGGTAGGGGATTTTACCATTGAAGAATAAGTCGGTTTTCCTGTTAACGTATTGATGATTGGGGTGATTGGAGTGCATGTTTTAAAGGGAAAATATAAAGTTGATTTTCTTTGGAATGTTTTACTAATTGGCATTGTGTCTCTCATATTGCAATTTAGCTGGGAATATGGTCAATGTGCTATTTTTTATGACATGAATGATGATCTAGATTTCACCTCGCTATTAATGTGGAGTGCCATATGGGGTGACATCATGATGACATTGATTTTATATGTTCTGATTTCGCTTCTTAACCAAGACGTTAATTGGTTTTTAAAACCATTTCAACGAAAAGACTTTGTGATTATGGTCTTGTACGCTTTGTTTCTAAGTTTTTATTTTGAAATTTCTGCTCATTATACGAGTAGATGGACGTATAGTTCGTCGATGCCATTAGTTTATAAAACGAATATTGGGGTTATCCCCGTTCTTCAATTGCTACTTCTGTTTCCATTATCATTTAAGATAAGTATGTATTTGAGAAGAATCTAATATCCTATTTCAAAAGACCTGACAGTTCATTTACAATATGAAATGTCGAGGTCTTTTTTTTGTGCACGAATTAATCCTTTTTAAAGGCTATTTTTGCAAAGATTGTTGCTTTTCTCAGCAATAAATACACCACTATAGAGATAGCTATGGTTATGTTTTCGAGTATTTCTTCGAGATTACCCCAACCAGAAGAATCCATGACCGAGATTCTTTTCGCTCCCAATGTTGCTCTAGTATCTAATCACGGATGGAAACACTGCACTCCACGATTCTTTCGGTTTATAAATGATGCGAAAAGTTCCTTTAAGTCTTTTTCAGCAAGAATTAATCTCTATTGTGAACAGCCACAATCTTCACGAAAGCAGCTATATACTATGATATTCAATTTTAAGATTGTATACATATGGTTCATTTATAAGATAACGGTCTATATAATAGGTCAAATTGATAGTTTTCTATCAAACAGTCTAATAAAGGAGTAGCTTTATTAATAATAGATGAGAGGGTAAATGATAAAGTTTCCCCAGATAAATATATTTTACTTTATAAAAGAATTTTACATTAATACAATAAAATTGCAGTTATTAAAAATAATGAAATCAAACAAACAATCATGCGTATGAGAAATATTGCATACACTTTATTATTTAGTTGAGCATGAAGGGGGAGAAATGGATATGAAAGATAGACAGCTGGGAGAAGAGAAAGAAATTAATCTGAATCAAAAAGAAGATAAATTGTATAGTAGACGATCTATCTTAAAAACAGGGGGCTTAGGAGCAATAGGATTTGTTGCACTGAATTTACTTCCAAAAGGTATTCAAAACACTGTTTTCGCAAATTCCCATTCTACTCAGAACGAAGCAAGCACACCGTTTGTAAACAAAAAAATCCTCTCGTGATGAAGCGTGGATTCAACCCGATGGAATTTTTAACTCAATATTTGAATGGATATCATGTGTGGTGTTTGATTGAGAGCCCGAGAGCAACACGCTTTCCACTTCTAGTAATTTTGAAAAGTCAACAGAATTTTTTTCTATAACCTCTTTTATAGCATTCATTGAATCTATCTCCCTTCAAATCGATCGGGTGATACTTTTTATCTTATCACCTATATTTATTATTTTGTGGAAAAAGGGTGACTTGTAC
The DNA here is from genome assembly GCF_037024155.1 of Bacillus sp. 2205SS5-2. NCBI lineage: Bacteria > Bacillati > Bacillota > Bacilli > Caryophanales > Bacillaceae > Bacillus > Bacillus spongicola. The sequence continues at coordinate 178,670 of NZ_JAYKTS010000001.1, read as the reverse complement.
TAAAACTAAGGACTGTTTTTTAAATGCTCTTTTCGCATACTTTGTTTCTGAAGCATACAAAAAAGGATGGAAACACTAATTTCATTCCTCATTCCGTGTTAAAAATGATGTGAAAAGATGCCCGAAGTCAATCTTCATCACGAACTGAGAACTATTTCGAAAAGTCACAATCTTTGCGAAAACAGCCTTTTTAAAAGATGGTTCACTTTAACAGCAATAAATTAATTACTAAAAAATATCGGTATCGGAGCAATTTTTTGTTTTATTGAGGCTCGTTTCGAATTCATCATTGTTATTGAATCGATAATTCAGATAAAAGAACTATTTTTGCAGAGGTTTTATTGAAATAGATACGAAAAATAACTAATTTTGCAAAAACAATCTTTGTAAATGAAATAGTCTACTGAAATCAGGATGCTATTGAATATTAAATTCACCAGCAATAAGGTATCCGAAAAGTGTTTTTTTAAAAGCTTTTTTGAAAAGGCTGCTCTCGCAAAGATTGTGGCTTTTCGTATTAGTTAATAATCTATGATATAGCTTTGTTTCGGGCATCATTTCGTCTATTTTTGATGAATATCAACAGTGAAATGGAGGATTTAGTCAAAAATCAGATGAAATAGCCACAATGTACCCGAAAAGAGCCTTTGAAAAAAACTACATACCTTTTTGAATATACCACCTTGCCTTTTTTCTTCCCTTCACTTAAATCTATTAAATCAGTTTCAATAATAGATCTAGCAGTGATGAAAAAGGAGTGTTCTGGTGTCAATCGAAATAAATTTTAAGAAACAGCTTAATAAGAAACATATATAAGTTGTACCAAAGAATTTACTCAAAACAGTTGACTCCATGCATTGTCCAAGTTCATCACATTGTTTCCAGTCGGATAGACTCAATACACATGCATTTCTCTAGCTGTGTATTGAGTGGTAGTGGTAGCGTTAAGGTTTGACGTATTTCCTAAGAGATGCAAATGAATGGTCTGAGAGTGTTTTACATTCATTGTGAGATAGATGAAAATCCCTCTAAATCAATTGGGGCAGAAGGCACTCGACTCCTCGAAAATACCTTGGCATTTCCTTCATGCGGTGTGAATTCTAGGATGCTTTTCGATGTCCTGGGGGAAAAGTGGGACAGGTTAAACCCGTTTTCCGAATCCACTGGAAATCAACAACCCTGCTTAAATAAATCTAAATCAAAAAGAAAGACTTAAATTTAAACTATATAGAACGGAATGCGAAATAGATCGCCGATATAGACAAAAAAACATAACTATATGTCTTTACATACGATATGGGGGTATGGTATGATATCGTTATCGGAGGTGGTTACATGTCTACAAATTTAGATTCCTCAAAACAGGAGGGCGCCAATCCTGATGGCGTGAGTTGTTCAATGGATAGTCATCGAAAGAGTCATCATTCAGAGAATGTAAAGAAGAATTTAGTTACACGGTTAAATCGTATTGAAGGACAAATACGGGGAATTAAAGGGTTAATTGAAAAGGATACATATTGTGACGATGTCATCACCCAGATTTCTGCTACTCAATCGGCGATGAATAGTGTCGCTAAAATCCTCCTTGAAGGTCACATGAAGACCTGTGTTTTAGAACGACTTCAAGAGGGTGACGAAGAAGTGATTGATGAATTCATGATCACGGTTCAAAAACTAATGAAAAAATAAGGGAGAGATTCATAATGGAAAACCAAACACTAAAGGTTGAAGGTATGTCTTGCGGACATTGTGTTAGTGCTGTTGAAGGAAGTGTCGGAAAATTACAAGGTGTAAAAAAAGTTATAGTCAGTCTAAAAGAAAATGAAGTAGCTGTTGAATATGACAAGCAGGAAGTAAGCATAGATAAAATAAAAGAGACGATTGACGATCAAGGATATGATGTGGAATAAGTAAATCGTGCGCTAGAGCACGGTTTTCTTTTTCAAAAAAACATACCCCATATAGGTATAGGAGGATGGTGCGAAATGGCTACCAAAATTAATGATTCAACTTTACAAATTACTGGAATGACCTGTGCTGCCTGTGCAAACCGCATTGAAAAGGGATTGAATAAGCTAGAAGGTGTTGAAAATGCTACTGTTAATTTCGCCTTAGAAAAGACATCTGTACAGTTCAATCCAGACATCGTCAGTAATCAACAATTGAAGCAAAAGATAGAAGACTTAGGATATGGAGTGAAAAGCAATAAACAGGAATTTGATATTACTGGAATGACCTGTGCCGCTTGCTCTGCCCGAATCGAAAAAGTGCTAGGTAAACAGGAAGGAATTTTAGCAGCAAATGTCAATCTTGCGCTTGAAAAAGCAACCATTGAATATATGCCAAATTTAATTGATACTAAGGTAATTACTCAAAAAGTGGATTCACTCGGTTACGGAGCCATTGTGAAGGAGGAACAAAGTAACGAACAATCACAAGATCACCGGTTAAATCAGCTAGAGAAACAAAAACGAAAATTTTTCATTTCCTTGGTTCTCTCACTTCCATTACTCTGGTCCATGGTGAGTCATTTTAGTTTTACTTCATTTATCTTCCTTCCGGATGCCTTAATGAATCCATGGGTCCAAATGGCATTAGCCACGCCAGTACAATTCATCATCGGATGGCAGTTCTATGTTGGTGCTTATAAAGCCTTAAAAAACAAAAGCGCTAATATGGATGTGCTTGTTGCGCTAGGAACGTCGGCTGCATATTTCTATAGTGTTTACTTAGCAATTAACTCACTAAGCTCTTCAGGAGAAATGGTTGAATTATACTTCGAAACAAGTGCCATCTTAATCACATTAATTATTCTCGGGAAACTATTTGAAGCAAAAGCGAAGGGCCGTTCCTCTGAGGCTATCAAAAAACTTATGGGACTTCAAGCGAAAACCGCCACCGTTAACCGAAACGGGGAAGAGATGAACATTCCATTAGAAGAGGTTGTTGTCGGGGATACCATTTCTGTAAAACCAGGTGAAAAAATACCTGTTGATGGTGAAATTGTGGAAGGTCGGTCCGCTATTGATGAATCGATGATTACAGGAGAAAGTGTACCAGTGGATAAATCGATTGGTGCAGAAGTAATTGGTTCCACTATTAATAAAAATGGATTTCTAAAAATCAAGGCTCTAAAAGTGGGAAAAGACACCGCTCTTGCCCAAATCATTAAGGTTGTGGAAGATGCCCAAGGATCAAAAGCTCCCATTCAGCGGCTAGCGGATCAAATTTCAGGTATATTTGTTCCTATTGTTGTAGGTGTTGCGATTATCACCTTTTTACTTTGGTACTTGTGGATCGATCCAGCCAATTTCGCTGAAGCACTTGAAAAACTCATTGCCGTATTAGTTATCGCTTGTCCGTGTGCGCTGGGATTAGCGACACCTACATCAATCATGGCGGGATCTGGTCGTGCTGCTGAATCAGGCATTCTCTTCAAGGGCGGGGAGCATCTAGAAACCACTCATCGAATAACGACTGTATTATTGGATAAAACAGGAACTGTGACAAATGGAAATCCTGTTTTAACTGACATACTTGCGGAACCTTCATTTGAGGAAGAGGTGTTTTTAGCGTATGTTGGAGCTGTCGAACGTTTTTCTGAACATCCACTGGCTGTGGCGATTGTGGAAGGAATCCAAGAAAAGGGGATTTCTCTGTATGAAAGTGAAGAGTTCGAAGCGGTTCCAGGTTTTGGTGTTAAAGCTGTTATTCAAGATAAAACTGTATTGGTTGGTACAAGAAAGCTGATGAAAGAAAACGCTATAAAAGTTGACATGGCCCTCGCAAAAATGGATGCTCTCGAGAAACAAGGGAAAACAGCCATGCTAGTTGCCATCGATGGTGAATTTGCTGGTCTTATCGCGGTAGCTGATACGATTAAAAAAACATCTAAAGCGGCCATCAAACGTCTCACTGATATCGGCTTAGAAGTCGTGATGATTACAGGAGATAACCTGCAAACTGCTCAATCTATCGCAAAAGAAGCCGGTATTGAAACGGTCATTGCCGAGGTTCTTCCTGAAGATAAGGCACATGAAGTGAAAAAACTGCAAAATGAAGGGAAAGCCGTTGCAATGGTAGGAGACGGGATTAATGACGCTCCTGCGCTTGCGGTAGCCGATATCGGCATGGCGATTGGAACAGGAACAGATGTTGCGATGGAAGCGGCTGATATCACCTTAATACGTGGAGATCTTAATAGTATCGCGGATGCCATATTTATGAGTAAAAAAACAATTAGGAATATTAAACAAAATTTATTTTGGGCATTCGCCTATAACACAGTCGGCATTCCTATCGCTGCAATCGGACTTCTTGCACCGTGGTTAGCTGGTGCTGCGATGGCCTTTAGCTCGGTCTCAGTTGTATTAAATGCACTGAGATTACAACGCGTAAAGCTATAGGATAATGAAAAATGGTGTTTTTACAAATAATGTTGCTTTCGGTATAAAAATAAAACGTAAAGCTATATATAACTGTGTTCTTTTCATAACCAAAAAATATTCTTTACTAGATCAAAAGCAATGAATTTTACAAAAACACCTTGCTGTCGATATTTTTTTCGAGTTAGTAGCAACAGCTTTTTCAACAAAGGCCAAAAAAAGCACTGTCTCCATCAGGGGACGGTGCTTTTTTATCATTACCTAATGCAAATTATCTAGTAAACAAATGCTGCTCCGACGATAATTAGCAAAATAAACAACACCACGATAAGCACGAAACTGCTTCCATAGCCGCCTCCGCTGTATACCTGACCACCGCCATATCCACAGCAACCAAATCCATAGCCCATTTTGTTCACCTCTTTTCAACATAATTAACCTAAGTCCTTACTAGAATATGTTCAGATAAAAATTATGTGTGGACTTGCATAAAATCGCTTAAACAAAAGGGTGAAAGAAATATAATTTCAAACATTAATACCATTTAAGACATCTATTTTAAGATATTTTTTTAGGCTGTTTCCCCAAGATTGTGGCATTTTGAAAAAGGATGAGATTCAAGAGTTGTATGACGTCCTGCTCTTTTCGTGTGCATTGTGGCAATGTCATCTAATTTTTGATTGAACCCTCCATTAGACTATTGATTTCCATTAAAAATAGATAAGATGAAGACCTGAAACAAAGCGAGATCACCGTTTATAAACTGGATCGAAAAGCAACAAATTTTGCTGAAGCAGTTTTTCCTAATTAAAAATTCTTCATTTCTAGATAAAAAAGAAGAAATCAATCGAAAAAACCCTACTGCCTGTTTTTTCTTTGTGTCAAGAGCAACAAAGAAAACGAAAAGAGCCTAATCATTAAATAATGTTAATTGTTAATAATTCGGACATATTATCTATGTAGTGAAAAGTAGAAAGGACTGTTTTTATGTCTCATGAAAGATACCAAAGTGCCATCCAAACCCTCCATGATTGTATGGTGGCTTGCAATCACTGCTATGATGCTTGTTTAGATGAAAGTGATGTAAACCTGATGGCAGATTGCATTCGCTTGGATCGCGAATGTGCCGACATCTGTAATTACTTAGAACAAGCATTAGTCCGAGGAACTCCTATTGTTTCTGAGCTAGCGACTGCTTGTGCTGCCATTTGTGAAGCGTGCGGAAATGAGTGTAAAAAGCATAATCATCAACACTGTCAAGATTGCGCAAATGCTTGCTTTAGATGTGCGGATGAGTGTAAAAAATTAGCAGCGTAAACAAGTAAAAAAGCGTCCTTTTGGGCGTTTTTTTGGTGTAGAAATTAGGATCAACGTTTTCCTTATCATTCTGCCTTTTATTAGGCTGTTTTGTAATATTTGTGGATTTTCGTATCATTTTATCATCTATGATCGAGCTTTGTTCGGGGCATCATTTCGTCTATTTTTGATAGAAATCAACAGTGAAACGGGGCACTGAATTAAAAATCAAATAAAAAATCCAAATGTATACGAAAAGAGCCTTGTTATTATCAGTAAAATAGGTAAACAATCATTACCTGAAAAAATGAAGAGGTGCTACTTTTGTAAAAACAAGTAGATCTTTGTCAACCAAATTCTAAAGAGAATAACTCCACCTATTAATTACTGAATTATCTGATTTTTCAGTTGAAAAATTTGTAAGATGAAGTATAATAATAGAGACTCTACATACCAACCGGTTAGTTAGCGAATAAAGTCGAAAGGGAGATCGCATTGAATTTTACCCATTCTCAAAAAGTACAAGACTTCCAAAAAAAACTACATACATTTATGGAAAGCTTCATTTATCCAAATGAAAGTCTTTACGAAAAACAATTAAATGAGCAACCTAGCCGTTGGCGTACGATTCCTCCGATAATGGAGGAACTGAAAGTGAAAGCAAAAGAGCAAGGGCTATGGAATCTATTCTTACCAGATAGTTCTTATGGAGCAGGATTGTCAAATACAGAATATGCTCCTCTCTGTGAAATCATGGGGAGATCATTAATTGGACCAGAAGTGTTTAATTGTAATGCGCCCGATACAGGTAACATGGAGGTGCTTGTTCGATTTGGAACGGATGAACAAAAAGAACGATGGCTTTTGCCTTTATTACGTGGTGATATGCGGTCTTGTTTTTCCATGACTGAGCCAGGTGTTGCTTCCTCAGATGCAACTAATATCGAAACGGAAATAGTAAAAGATGGCAAAAACTATATCATTAATGGAAGAAAGTGGTGGTCTTCAGGTGCAGGTGACCCTCGCTGTGAAATTGCGATTGTCATGGGAAAAAGCAATAAAGAAGCTTCTCGATACGAGCAGCAATCAATGATTTTAGTGCCTCTACAGACCCCTGGTGTCAAAATTGAACGCATGCTACCTGTCTTCGGTTATGATCACGCTCCACATGGGCATGCTGAAATCACTTTTACGGATGTTCGGATTCCTAGTGAAAATATGATTTTGGGGGAAGGAAAAGGATTCGCTATCGCCCAAAGTCGGTTGGGACCAGGCCGCATTCATCATTGCATGAGATTAATTGGCTCAGCTGAACGAGCTCTTGAAGAAATATGTAAGCGTGTACAATATCGTGAAGCTTTTGGGAAAGCACTTGCTAAGCAAGGTACGATTCAAGAGTGGATTGCCGATTCGCGAATTGAAATTGAACAAGCGAGGCTCTTGACCTTGAAAGCCGCGTATATGATGGATACGGTAGGCAATAAACAAGCGAAAGCGGAGATTGCCATGATTAAGGTGATCGCCCCATCGATGGCATTAAAAGTTCTCGACCGAACCATTCAGGTCTTTGGTGCTGCCGGAGTATCAGATGACTTCCCGTTTGCTGCACACTGGTCAAATGCTCGAACACTTCGATTGGCAGATGGACCGGATGAAGTACACCGAGCACAAGTAGCTAAACTAGAGATAAAAAAACACAGTTCACTGTCTGTTATGAATACACATTAATCTAAAAGTCTGTTTTTCTCATAGATTGTTGCTTTTCGAACCAGTCTATAAACGGTGATATAGCTGGATCGAGAAAAGCGAAAGTGGCTGTTCTGCGGCGGCAGACAAATGTTATCCACCGGAGAAGGTCCTGACCTTTGGAGTTGGATGTTATTTGTCCCGTAGCCGCAAGCCACTGTAGCTGGATCGAGAAAAGCGAAAGTGGCTGTTCTGCGGCGGCAGACAAATGTTATCCACCGGAGAAGGTCCTGACCTTTGGAGTTGGATGTTATTTGTCCCGTAGCCGCAAGCCACTGTAGCTGGATCCGTCTATTTTTAATGGAAATCAACAGTGAAATGGGGGATTTAATCAAAAATCAGATGAAATAGCAACAATGTTTACGAAAAGAGCCATTTAAAAAGATGCTTTAAAACAGAATTCTTTTAGAAAGCGAGAGGAAATTATGAAGGTCCAATCCTTATTTGATTTAACCGGTAAAACCGCCATAGTGACAGGAGGAGGTCGCGGATTAGGCGCACAAATGGCAGAAGGATTTGCAGAAGCAGGCGCAAATGTGGTTCTCTGCTCCCGGAAATTGGAAGCTTGTAAAAAAGTTGCAACAAAACTAGAAGAATATGGTGTGAAAACACTAGCAATCTCTTGCGATATCACAAACCATAAGGATATCCAAAAGGTGGTCACACTTACAAAGAAGGAGTTTGGAACGATTGATATTTTAGTCAATAATAGCGGAGCAACTTGGGGAGCATCGGTTGCGGAGATGCCACTTGAAGCCTGGCAAAAAGTCATGAATGTGAATGTGACTGGGACATTTTTGATGAGTCAAGCTGTCGGAAAAGTTATGATTGAGCAAGGAAAAGGTAAAATCATAAATATTGCATCAGTTGCAGGCCTTGGAGGGACAGATCCTCGGATTATGGATACAATCGCTTATAACACAAGTAAAGGGGCAGTTATCACGTTTACGAAAGACTTGGCGGTTAAATGGGGTCCACATAATATACACGTGAATGCGATCGCACCAGGATTTTTCCCTACTAAAATGTCTCAAGTCATTATTGACCACGGAAAAGATCCAATCCTAGCGAATACACCTCTGCGACGTTTCGGAGGAGAGGAAGATTTGAAAGGGGTTGCCCTCTTTTTAGCGAGCGACGCTTCTAACTATGTTACGGGAGACGTTATCGTTGTGGATGGTGGCACACACGCTATGTAGAAGTAAATATAATATGTAAATCTAGGAGGTGAGTAGTGGACAAGATTGGTAAAGTCGCGCTGAACTAAATCATTATTCCGTTATGAATTGTAGGTATAGCGCTTCACCAAGTAATGACTTAAAAGGAGGTGTTAGGTGAATTTTTTAAAAATAGCAAATGAAAATGATAGAATAAGAATCCAATTCTAAATCTTATTATGCTAGATTAACATTCTCGATGGATCGTGATGGTTTCACATAATAACTAGTGGAGGGATAAATATGAGTTCTACTCATTCTTGGTTTGCGCATTATCCAAAATCGATTTCTACAGAAGTGGACATTCCGCATCAAACATTGCCTCAGATGCTTCAAAACACAGCAAGTACATATCCACAGAATGTCGCTCTTTCATTTTATGGTCAAAAACTGACCTACCAACAATTAGAGAAGTCTGTTTCCTTATTTGCATCCTCTCTTCAAAAGAATCATGTTCAAAAAAGTGATCGGGTAGCTATTATGCTGCCAAACTGCCCCCAATACGTAATATCTTATTATGGCACCTTAACAGTCGGTGGTATCGTTACACAAGTGAATCCAATGTTAGTCGAAAGAGAATTAGAATATATTTTAAATGACTCGGGAGCAGAAACCATTGTCGTCCTTGATTCGTTGTACTCAAAAATTAAAAGTGTACAAGAAAAAACAAAATTGAAAACAATTATCGTTGTAAGTTTTCAGCCTAACACATCTTCGATTGACGATATTCGATTTAGCGACTTTTTAGCGGTTGCTGAGAGTGATTTAATTCCTATAACCATTGATCCAGAGCATGATGTTGCAGTGCTGCAATATACGGGAGGAACCACTGGACGATCGAAAGGCGCCATGTTAACTCATCGAAATTTATTGGCGAATCTTATTCAATCTGCAGAATTTTTCAAGCATGAAGTGACTGTTGGGAAGGAGCGTTTTCTTACCATCATTCCACTCTTTCATGTATTTGGAATGTCGGCTTGTATGAATTTTTCCATTTATATGGCATCTGAATCAATAATGCTTCCTCGTTTTGAAATTGAAGAAGTCTTAAATACCATAAAAAACGAACAACCAACAGTATTTCCTGGAGTACCTACAATGTATGTGGCGATTACGCATCACCCTAAGGCTGAAAAGTACGGGATTGATAGTATTCATACATGTAATAGCGGAAGCGCACCAATGCCGGTAGAGCTATTAAAAGAATTCGAACGAAAAACCGGCGCGAAGATTCTCGAGGGATACGGTCTTTCTGAAACTTCTCCTTGTACGAACTGCAATCCAAATTTTGCTGAACGTAAACCGGGGAGTGTTGGGATTGGGTTTCCGTCGACAGAATACAAAGTCGTCGATTTAGCGACCGGAGAGAAGGAAGTACCAATTGGGGAGCTCGGAGAAGTCATTATCAAAGGTCCACAAGTCATGAAAGGATATTGGAATATGCCAGAAGAAACGGCAATTACATTACGTGATGGATGGCTTTATACGGGTGATATCGCTTTTATGGATGAACAAGGTTACCTCTCCATTGTTGACCGGAAGAAAGATATGATTATTGCAAGTGGTTTTAATATTTATCCACGAGATATTGAAGAAATTATTTACGAACATCCAGCCGTTCAGGAAGCGGTTGTGATTGGTGTACCTGATCCTTACCGCGGAGAATCAGTGAAAGCGGTGCTCGTGTTAAAGGTTGGACAGACAGCAACAGAAGCGGACATCATAGATTTCTGTCGTGAAAATATGGCAGCTTATAAAATCCCATCTGTTGTCGAATTTAGAAATCAATTACCTAAAACAAGTGTTGGAAAGATACTTCGTCGTGCGTTAAGAGATGAAGTGAAGAGCTAAGAAGGATTCCTTTTTCAACATCAAAGCAGCTTAGACTGTATGGTATAATTTCAACCATATCAACATTCAGATTGTGGGGCTTCATACATGAAAGCAAAAATTACAGAAAAAAGCATCGAGCTATTTGAGAAGAAGGGATTTAGTGAGACTTCGATACAAGATATCGTAGACGCACTAAACGTTACAAAGGGCACGTTTTACTATTATTTTTCGAGTAAAGAAGAGCTGCTGATGGATATACATTTAGCCTATATTGATGAAATGCTTGAGCATCAGCAAAAAATCATAGATGAACCTACTATGACTTGTAAAGAGAAGTTAAATGAGATGGTTTATATGCTAATTCGATATATTGAACAACAAGGACCAAGCGCTAAAGTGTTTTTTCGCGAAATGAAAAATTTAAGTGAAGAAAGAATAGCGCAAATTATCCCAAAACGTGATTTATTTCGAATTCACCTTGAAGGTATCATCAAAAAAGGTATGGAAGAAGGAGAGTTTCGGTCTGATCTCAATCCAAGCATTGTGACGTTTGGAATCTTGGGTATGAGCAATTGGAGTTATCAATGGTTCAATCCTGCAGGCGAAATTTCAGAAAGAGAAGTAACAGACATTTACTTAGACATGATACTAAATGGTATTCAACATAGTAAAAGATGATAGAAGATAGGGGAGGAGCGCTCGAGTAGCTGTTCCTCTTCAAATAAGGCTGTTTTCGCAAAGTTTTTTGCATTTCAAACCAGTCATTATTGGGTGAATAAACATAGTTTCGGGATATCTATTCGTCTATTATTGCTATGAATCAACAGCAAAATGGAATATTTTATCTATAGTTAAAATATTTTCAACAAAATATACGAAAAGAGACGTAAATAAGAACTTCAACATACCAACTAGTCAGTATATTAACAAGGAGATGGTAAGATGAAAAGCCCAGATATTCATTACATAACCGTTATTGGGGCAGGTCAAATGGGGCATCAAATTGCGATGTTATGTGCTCTTGGTGAGTATGAAACAACTATTCAAGATGTGAGTGAGGCTGCTCTAAAAAAAGCGGAGCAATTATTGTATGGAATAATGAATAAGTGGGTACTAAAGGGCAAGATATCCGAACAACAACTCCATGCTGCCTTAAAGAGGCTAAGCTTTACAACCAACCTTGAAAGAGCATGTCTAAAAGCAGATTTTATTATCGAGGCAGTAGTAGAAAAACTAGAAGTGAAGAGAGAGGTTTTCGCAAAATTGGAAGAGATAGCCCCTCCTCATGCCATTTTCGCTACAAATAGCTCGACCATCGTTAATAGTTTGCTAGCGTCTGTGACTAATCGGCCTGAAAAGGTGATCAACATGCACTTCTTTTTTCCTCCTCTCGTAATGGATTGTGTCGAAGTTGTTAGGAGTACAAGAACCTCCAACGAGACAGCTAGGAAAACCATGGACGTATGTGAAAAAGTCAACCGTACCGCCATATTACTGAACAAAGAAATATCAGGATTTGTGGCCAACCGACTTTTAGGCGCTCTCCAAAAAGAAGCGCTGGCGCTATATGAGCAAGGGATAGCAGAATATCAAGACATTGACGCTATCTGTCGAAAAGCACTTCATCACCCTATTGGTCCGTTTCAATTAATGGATTTATCAGGAATTGATGTTGGGTACTTTGTGATGCAACAACGCTACGAAGAAACTGGGGATCCTGCCGAACAACCAACACCTCTTATAATAGAGAAAATAAAAAAGGGTCATTTGGGTAGAAAAACGGGACGAGGATGGTACGAATACGAAAACCTCATTACGTAGAGAAATAGAAAACCTAGACTGTTAATATACAGAATATTTAGTTAATAGGAGGTCCAGCATGTCACAACCGATTGTAAAAGACAGCATTCCGGTACGAGCGGGGGAAGAGCTTGATTCACATAAACTAGTAGAATTTCTACAAACACAATTAGGTTTATCATTCAATTCTATAGACATCCAACAATTTCCATCAGGGCATTCAAATTTAACTTATGTTCTGAAATCTGGAGAATGGGAGGCAGTCTTAAGACGCCCCCCACTTGGTCCGGTCGCTCCAAAAGCCCATAATATGGAGCGGGAATTTAATCTTTTAAAAGAGGTGCAACCTCTTTATCCGCTTGCACCAAAGCCGCTTACTTTTTCAAATGATTCTTCAATTGTAGGGAGCCCTTTTTTTCTAATGGAAAGAAAGCATGGCTTAGTGCTAGATTCGTTCTTTCCTCCACATATAACCGAAACAGAAGAGCTTGGTCGAATCATTTCGGAACAAATGGTGAATCAGCTAGTTACGCTTCATTCCATTGATTACTTAAAGACTAAATTACCAGAAATGAGCAGAGCAGATGGGTTTATGGAACGGCAGGTTCACGGATGGATTACGCGTTATCAACGAAGTAAAACAGAGGAAATCCCACAAGCCGATCAAGTCATGAGTTGGTTGGTCAAAAACCTTCCTCCGAGCAACGAAGCTACGATTATTCATTATGATTATAAACTGAACAATGCCATGTTTAGTGAAAAGGTAACAGAGATGATCGGATTGTTTGACTGGGAGATGGCCACTGTTGGAGATCCTCTTGTTGACCTCGGAGTTGCCATGAGTTATTGGATTCAAGGAGACGATCCTCCTCTTCTTAAAAACGGATTAGGAAAACCGCCAGTCACTGTTATGGAAGGGTTTTTGACTAGAAAAGAATTTATCGAGCTCTATGCGAAAAAAAGCGGGAGAGATGTATCAAGAATGAACTTTTATTTAACGTTTGCTTATTTTAAACTTGCTGTGATTTGTCAACAAATCTATTATCGCTATCTAAAGGGACAAACGAAAGATCAGCGCTTTGCTCGTTTTAATGAATTTGTGAAAAGTTTATTGATTCATAGTCGCAATATTATTGTGGAATGAAACTGATTAATATTCTAAAAACAAAGGTCTTCCTAAGAATAAAATTTTCTAAATTAAGTGATCATTTGAGGGGGATTTATGCCGAAAATACACCTTCTGACGAGAAAAGAAGAAATCAATTCTGCCAAGTTAACAGAAGGATATAAAGTTGCGGTTGTCCTCGATATATTACTGGCGACCACGACGATTACGTCTGTTCTATTTGATGGAGCTAGGGAAGTGATTCCCGTATTAAACCCGGCTGAAGCAAGACATATAAATAAAACTAATCCTAAAGGAGATTATCTCCTTGCTGGGGAAGATCGGGCATTCCCACTTAAGGGGTTTTTGTATCCTAGCCCAATTTTGTTACGACCTTTTGTCAAAGGGAAATCAATTCTACTATCCACTACAAATGGGACGGTTGCACTTCGTAATGCGGCGGTTGCACGAAAAGTGTTTGTTGCTTCTCTTTTGAATAATCAAGCGGTCTCTGATGCTGTAAAAAAAATCAAAGGAGCAGAGACGATTGTCGTGATCTGTGCAGGTAATTCGGGAGAGTTTTGTTTAGAGGATTTTTACGGTGCGGGTGATTTTATTCATTGTTTAATGAAGGATAATGAACAAATCTACAGTCTAAGTGATGCGGCTAAAACGGCTCTTTTCTTTTATCAAGGGACGTCGAAAATGGTCGATGTCCTGTCTGCTTCTTCAGTTGGGCAGTTTTTACAAAAAGTAAGTTCTTTCGATGAAGTTTTATTCGCTTCAACGAAAAGAAACCTGCCGATTGTTCCGATTCTAGAAGATCAAAAAGTTGTGAATCAGCTCTCGAATCTACAAAAGGAGTGATGTTATTTTGGGGAAAACGAATGAACGAGTTCACGGAAGCCACTTTCTATTGAAAGATACTTCTCTTAATCGTTTTTTCACGCCAGAAGACTTTACGGATGAACAGTTGCTGATTGCCAAAACAGCTCAGAAGTTTATCGAAAAAGAAGTGATTCCCTGCAAAGAAAAAATAGAAAATCAAGACTTCTCTACAGTAGTTTCTTTGTTAAAGCGAGCAGGAGATATAGGGTTATTAGCTCACAGTATTCCAGAACAATACGGTGGACTGGGTTTAGATAAGGTGAGCAAAGGGATTGTTGGAGAAATGATTGGTCCGAGTAGTGGGTACGGAGTGGCTCATGCTAACCATACATGTATTGCAACCTTACCTATCACCTATTTTGGTACACCAAAGCAAAAATCAAGCTATCTTCCCAAAATGGCGTCAGGAGAGTATATTGGAGCCTATTGTTTAACCGAAGCGAATGCAGGATCAGATGCGCTAGCAGCAGAGACTACAGCTGTTTTAAATGAAAAAGGAACCCATTATCTCTTAAATGGGACGAAAATTTATATCACAAATGCAGCGTTTTCTCACACCTTTATTGTGTATGCAAAAGTTGATGGTCAGCACTTTTCCGCTTTTATTGTGGAAAGAAATTTCCCTGGCCTCTCAATAGGACCTGAAGAGAAAAAGATGGGTATTAAAGGTTCTTCAACCTGTTCCGTCCTATTAGAGGATTGTGAAGTTCCCGCTGAGAATTTACTCGGTGAGGTTGGAAAAGGCCATATCATCGCCTTAAATGTTCTCAATTTAGGTCGTTTTAACTTAGGTTCAGCTTGTATGGGGGGCGCTAAAGCAGGGTTTAAGAAAACCATAAAATTTATTAACGAACGAATACAATTCAACTCAAAAATAGCTGATTTTCCAGCTTCTAAGGAAAAAGTAGCAAAAATGGCCGCTAGACTGTATGCGACGGAATCCCTTCAATATCGAACCGCAGGACTTTTAGAAGATGCTCTTGGTAGTTTGGATGAAGCTAGCGATCAAGAGTTGGTCGCCCAAAGATTAAGTGAATACGCAACAGAATGTGCCATCTGCAAAGTTTATGGCTCAGAGACGCTTGATTTTGTAGCTGACGAGGCCCTACAACTTCATGGTGGAGCTGGATTTATGCAAGAATATGGCATCGACCAAATGTATCGTGATTCTCGTATCAATCGGATATTTGAAGGAACCAACGAAATCAATCGATTACTTATTCCTACCCATCTATTTCGAAAATCGATGAGAGGAGAAATATCGCTCCAATCGAATATTGAGGCAGCGTGGCATCAGTTAGAAAATCCCGTCGGTTCTTATTCAGGGTTAATGATCAGAGAACAAGAAGCCGTGGATATCCTGCGTCATCTATTTTTAGTGTGTGCTGGTATCGCTTCTGAAAAATTCGGTGTTTCGCTAGTGAAAGAACAAGAAATGCTCATTAAATTAGCTGATATGGCTATCGCTCTCTTTGCAGGTGAATCAGTAGTTTATCGGACGTTAAAATCCATTGAATGCAATGGAGAAAATCGATCTGAGCTCAAAATGGATTTAACGAGAACGACTTTAGAGGAAAGCATGTTGGTGGCGGAGCAACATGCACGTTGGATCATATCAATCCTTACCAGTGGAGAGAAACTACAACATATTCTTTCGATTATCTTCAATGAGCGTAATCGATATACTTCCTTTGACAATGCGATTTTTCGTAATCGTCGAATTGCAGAAAAACAATATGAAATGCATTCCTATGTCTGTTGATAGCTTTTCCTGAACCTAGTATGATTTCTGACTATTAGGTTGAGTCTCTTTTAGAATAATCTGCTTATATTGATGTAATAATTTGGCATCTACAACCACTTTCATCAGTGATTCAATGCACAGGAATTTTCATCTCGGTCATTTAAATGAGTGTATTTTGACAATGAATTGAACAGAAAAGCCTATTCTCGCAACTGTTCAGGGATTTGCAGCCGGAGCAGGGTTTAATCTCATTTTAGGGTGTGATATGATTCTCGCTGCTGAAGATAGTCAATTTGCTTTAAGTTTTTCGCAAGTTGGACTAGTCTCAGATGGAGGTGGATCCTATTTTCTACCTAAAGTACTTGGACCGCATTTAGCCAAACAATATTTCTTTACGGGTGAACCCATCCCTGCAAAAAAGCTGTATTCGCTAGGCGTCATTAATGCGTGGTATCCTCCTGAAGATTAATCAGCTGCAATGAATGAGTGGGCGAGAAAATTTGCAAACGGACCTAGTCAAACATTCGGTATGCAGGAAAAACTGATTGAGCACTCCTACACTTCAACCCTAGAAGAAATTCTTGAACAGGAAATTATGACGCAAACCCTTATGATTTCTACGCATGACTACCAAGAAGGCAGATCTGCATTCAATGAAAAAAGAAAGCCACAATTCACAGGAAATTAGAGGAGGAATATCATGAAAGCCATTCAATTTTCTCAATACGGTGGACCAGAAGTATTACAAGTTGTCGAAATGGAAAAGCCAAAGCCATCAGCATATGATGTGGTGATAGAAGTACAAGCAGTAGGCGTTAATTATGCTGATACTGCAAGGAGAGAAGGACAATATGTGGTGAAGACATCCTTGCCATTTATTCCAGGTGCAGAAGTGGCTGGTGTTGTGGTTGAAGTGGGCGAGGAGGTAAAACATATTAAACCTGGAGCAAGAATCGTCACTCTGATGGAGTCAGGTGGGTATGCGGAATATGCGCTTGCCGATGCTAGAGCGGTCATACCCTTACCTCATGGTTTTGACTTCCAACTTGCGGTTGCGTTACCTCTTCAAGGACTAAGTGCCTATCATATACTGAAAACAATGGGAAGAATTGAAGAGGGCGAAACCGTATTAGTCCATGCTGCGGCGGGTGGTGTGGGAACTCTAGCGGTACAATTAGCAAAAATACTTGGAGCTGGGAAGGTCATTGCGACGGCAAGTACTGATGAAAAATTAGCCTTAGCTGCTGACATGGGAGCCGATGTGTGTATAAATTATTCGAACGATGGATGGGAAGAGAAGGTGTTGAAAGCAACGGATGGCAAGGGGGTAGATATTGCTTTAGAAATGGTGGGAGGAGATGTGTTTCATAACACATTAACCTGCTTAGCTCCATTTGGTAGGCTCGTCATTTTCGGCGTTGCAAGCGGAGAACAAAGTCGCTTCTTTCCTTCCTCTTTAATGAAAAAAAACCAAAGTGTAATCGGCTTTTTCTTACCACAAATTATGCGCAATCCGGCAGTTGTTCAGCAGAGTCTTCAAGAACTATTTTCGTATGTAGCAGATGGTCGTTTGAAATTAACAATTGGTGAGGTCTTTTCCTTAGAAGACGCAGCAAAGGTTCATGAACGACTTCAAGGACGACAAACAAAAGGAAAAGTGATACTAGTACCTCAATTCTAAAATATTTAACGGTGTACAAGGCATCTGCATAAGTGGTAATGGTCCCAAACCAAAGGCATCTGAACATAGATAGTTAAACCATATAAAAACGTATATTACTCACATATAAAGAAAAGGGATGAAAAATTCATCTCTTTTCTTAAAGGCTCTTTTCGTCTTCATTTTGGCTATTTCATTTTATTTTTGATTAAATCTTCCATTTCACTGTTGATTTCCATTAAAAATAGACGGATCTAGCTACAGTGGCTTGAGGCTCGGGGTCAAATGAATAACTCTCCAGCGATGCAAGCATCACCTCCGAGCTCTTCATTTGCCTGTCGTCCCTGGGCAGCCACTTCCGCTTTTCTTGATCCAGCTACAGTGGCTAGGGACTCGGGCATTTGTCAGCCCCCTACGTGAAGCAGGCTTCACTGCGTGTACTGCCAGATGCCTGCCGTCCCTGGGCAGCCACTTCCGCTTTTCTTGATCCAGCTACAGTGGCTAGGGACTCGGGCATTTGTCAGCCCCCTACGTGAAGCAGGCTTCACTGCGTGTACTGCCAGATGCCTGCCGTCCCTGGGCAGCTACTTCCGCTTTTCGTGAGGATAATCTTATTCGAAAAGCCACAAACTCTGAGGAAAAAGCCTTCTTAAAAAATATTGTAAGTATAATAGGTGTTTTCAGGAACGTAAGAAAGATTGAACAACTATCCATTTCTTTTCTTCAACCATATCCATTTGGAGTTAAAAAGAGGGCGCATCGACTCATCTTCTACAAATCCTACTCCTAAATAGCATGACAAAGCTCGGTCGTTTTCGGGAGTGACTCTCATATAAATGGTAGGATAGGAGTACGAAGCACACTCCTGTAACAGAAATTGAACAAGCTTCTTTCCAACTCCTTTATTGCGGAAACAAGGATCAACTACTAAGTGAGCTAATTCTAAATCCTGTTCTTCTTCATCGACCCAAATTTCGCCATAAGCAACAGGCTTGTTCTTCTCCAACAACATAAATCCGACTTGATCTTGAGAATCAAACCAACTTTGATAGTTTTCCAGTGAGAATAAAGTTTTTCCTGTGACAAATTCACAATCTTGCTTTGTTGTTAACCACTGAATTATCATTCTCCCGTCTTCGTCTTCAGCTTTTCGAATGTTCACATTATTTCACTTCCGATCGTAAAAATTAAAAACTGTCAATTCAACAATGTGTTGAGTTGACAGTTTTTTTACTTATTTACTCTTAGTTATTCATGAATAACTGGCTTTCGTACTTCTCCTAATGAGATGGCTATTCCGTAGCCAACAACTGCACCAATAATGGCAGGAACAAACCAACCAACTCCTTGATCAAATAAAGGCAAACCGGAAAGAGTCTCAGCAAAGATGGTGACATTCAATCCGGCAGCCTTCAATCCATCAATGAGACTGATGAAAAAGGTAGGAATAAGTGCGCCTAGGTAGACTGATCGATATCCGTTAAAGCCATTATGAATAAAAGAAAGAAGAATCAGCACAATAGCCAAAGGGTAAATCATAATTAAAATTGGAATCGACACAGAAATTAATTGGGTTAAGCCGATATTGGCCACGATCATACTAAAGCTGGATAAGACGATTACGAAAATAGGGTAAGATACATTCGGTAATATTTTATTGAAAAATTGTGCACTTGCTGAGACCAATCCTACCGACGTTGTCAAACAAGCTAATGTTATCACAATTCCTAAAATAACGGCCCCCATCGAACCAAACAAGTGATGGGCTACAGAAGATAAAATCGCTCCACCATTTTCTTGTACACCAATCGCCTCTACACCACTTGCACCTATATAAGCTAATGAAAGATAAACCAGTGTTAATCCAATGGCAGCAATAATACCGGCTGTAACGCAAATTTTTGTAATCATGGTCCGAGAGTGAACCCCTTTTGCTTGGATCGAGTTAATCACGACAATTCCAAAAACAAGCGCCCCAATCGTATCCATTGTTAAATACCCTTCAATAAACCCTTTAATTAGCGGTTCTCGAAGATAAGTTGTGGATGGGTTTTGAGGGTTGCCCATCGGTGAAACGATGCTCTTAACTACCAATAGTGACAAGATAATTAATATCGCTGGAGTTAAAAATTTTCCAATTCGATTCACAAGTTTGGATGGATTCATGGATAACCAAACCGTTAGAGCAAAAAACAAGACCGTAAAGAAGAACAACGCAAACCCACTACTGATAGTTTTTTCACTCAAAAAAGGAGTTGCCCCAATTTCAAAAGCGACCGTTCCTGTTCGAGGCATTCCAAAAAATGGTCCAATTGCTAAATAGATGATGAGCGTAAAAATTAGGCCGAAGAGGGGATGAACTCGACTGGCCAGAACTTGTAAATCACCGCCTGACTTCGCAATTGCGATAACCCCCAGTAAAGGTAATCCTACTCCCGTGATTAAAAATCCTGCTATCGAGGTCCAAACGTTCGTTCCTGCTTCCTGACCCAAAAACGGAGGGAATATCATGTTCCCTGCGCCCAAAAATAGTGCAAATAACATAAATCCAATCGTTAGTATTTCGCTTCTAGATAGTTTTTGTGTGTTCATGTTGGTCCCCCTACTGTTTATCAATGGCTCTTTTCGTAATCATTATTGCTATTGATATTGACTCTATAATTTTCAGCAAACATTCAGTTTTGTAGAGATTTCCTCCAAAAAATCACGAAAAGATGACCCTAAATCAAATTAATCAATGTTTATAACCTGGTACGCAAGGAACAAACTTTGCGGATGCCACCTTATCTAAATCTTGTGAACTTTTTCATATTAGCATAAATACTTGAAAGTTGTCGAAAATCAAAAAATTTAAATAATTACAGAAATTAAACTAACACGAATTCATTCAACGGTCTAGTTATAAGTTCTTCCAGTTTATATTGAATCGTTAATCAATAACCTAAAAAATACCTAAAGTAATCTACTTCATAAAAATGAATATTTCATAAAAGAATTAGAGGTTTTAAGAATAGAACTCGAAAATCTACATTGTCAATTTAGTATACCCCTATAGCTGAACGAAATTTTAGAACTATTCTTTCATATGAATATTTTCCTAATGCTGATTAAGAAACAAGGCAAAACGTTGAAGAGGGAATGGGTTAAACCTATGAAGGATTTGAATGATGGATATAGTTATTATCTAGATACAAGGGATATACCTTTGTCGTTTAAGGTCAAGTGATAAGTGCTTTTGTCGAATTTGATTGAATTATCAGCATATTACTTAATAAAGATACTTTCGTCTGTTATGGTTAAGTAAGAACCACTAAATCTTTAGTTTATAAGGAGCGAATTCAATGGAATTAGATCAACTTGAAGTTCAAAAAACTACAAAAAAAGTGGAACAAAAAGGAAAAACGAAACCTTACTTAACGGCCTTAATTGGCTGGAGTCTCCCAGCAATTGAGGCCAGCGTAAAATTAAATCGCCCTTTTGTCGTTGTTGGACCTCCGGACTTTGAATCCTATGCAAAAAAGCATGATATTGCTTTTATTGGCTGGGATTTCGATCGATTAAATGAAGGCTCTGATCACTTGTATAAACAATTAAAAGAGCTAGGGGCAGAACTTGCTATCCCTCTATATGAAGAATGTGTGGAATGGGCTGGAGCATTAAATTCACGATTTCGGGATGAGCCAAGAATCTTCAACCGCTCTCTTCTTTTGAGAGATAAAGGGATGATGAAACGAAAAGCTCAAATCGCAGGAATTAAAGTAGGGGTTTTTGAGGAAGCTCGAGACAAGGAAGATGTTAGAAGATTTTTAAAACGTGTGAACGAGGCGTTATTAAAAATCGAAGGTGATAAAAATGATCCGATACATGTTAAACCACTTGATAAAGCGGGCTCGGTTGGTCATCGATCGATTGAGCGACAAGAAGATATTGACGAGTTAACAGAATCTGATTTTCCACTATTAATGGAAAGTCATTTAGATGGACAGGAATTTTCATGTGAGGTTTTCATTCATAAGGGTGAAATTCAATTTCTCAATATTACGGAGTATGTTCGCTTAGGGTATTCGAATTTCGTACCACCTTCACCTTCATTAGAAGCGAAACGACCCCTAATTAGGAAAGCTATCGAAAAACTCATTGCGGCATTTGAAATAGAATACGGTGTTATTCACCCTGAATACTTCATCACATCAGATGAAACACTTCATTTTGGAGAAGTCGCTGCACGTGTGCCGGGTGGACATATTTTTGACTTAATTGAACGTGCCTACGGTTTTAATGCGTATCAAGCTCAAATTTTATGTAGCGATCCGAACACTACTGAAGAAGAACTTCGTGATTTCTTTCCTGTACTGGGAGAAAAAACTGAAAACCATGCAGGTTGTTTAATGGTTCATCCTCACGTCAATTACGTAGAAAAGCTTGAAGTACCAGATGAGCTTGAGAATCATGACTATTTTGAAAAGCATGATATGTTTAGCCCACCACAAGGAAAAGTCGCTGAGCGGATTGGATTTGGGAGTCATTATGGAACCATCTTCTTCTACGGGGATGATAGCGAAGTCATGAGAGATTTAATGAAAAAGTATGAACAATTTAATTTTTACCTCTAGTTCTTGGTTCCGTGGAATGCTAAAACATAAAGGAGTGTCGTAATGACATCTGAATTAACTTCTAAATTAGAAGAACGATTTTTACATGCACTGAATCAACTGGAAACGGCAGCATCATTCGCAAAATCGATGTATCAAACAGACGTCTATCAAGAAGCCCAACGCATTTTAGAAACTAATAATGGACTTCAAACCTTATTTCGATCCGCAAGTCGGTTTGAGCGGGCAGGCGTGTTTCAAGATGGTCCGTGGGAGAAGGCATCTAAACTTCAACCACCTCTAGTGGCCGGTTCTTTACAAGCAAAAGGCCTTCCTTCCATAATTGAAGTTCTAAGTGAGCTCCGGATGCTATCCATTGCCGAGGGAGAGTACCAACATGAAAAAGTATCAGCAGAAATGGCCGAAGACTTTCTAAATGAAGTGATGGTTCTTAATTTAAATCTTCTTTTTCCAGAAGCAACCGAAGCTTCTCGAATTGAAGGATCAGAAGAAGCTAACCAACAAGCGATTTCCTTGTTTCATTTTTTGTCACAGAAATTGTCTTATCAAGCCCTAACAACTACGTTAATTAAAGAGATTGAGCGTCTAACAGCACAACGACCAATCATGGTTAAACGGACCATCTCAATGATTGAAACCGCAAAAAAAATGCTCCATTCCAATATGAGTATCGAGGAGAGAAGCGCCTTAGAACGATATGTTTCAGCTATTGAAGGACCGTCTCCTCTAAGCAAAAATAGTCCAAGTCTCGGTGATTACCGGAAACAACTGATGATTCTATCAACCGAAGAGTTAGAAAAAGAAGCAACGTATTTTGCAAACTCGATGCGAACGACAGGTTTGGTTTCTCCTCAGCACTCAATCTTGCTACGTTTTCTAAGCAGGAAGGTAAAGGACCTTGTTCCAGTTGCTCTACAATTAACGGACAAAGGAAAAGCCAATCTTGAAGAGCATGCGGAACTAGTTCATCAGCTGATCAAAGTGGCGATTTTCCCTGCTACTAAGCAATCAGTCTATGGTTTAGCGTTATTGCTTGAGCGAGGGGTACTTTCTTCATCTCCCGTGATTCCGGGCTTGAGAAGACTCATTGAACTCGACATTAAACCAGAAGTTCGGAATACGCTTCTATTTAGTTTTAAAAGCGGAGAAGGTCTTACTGCCAACACAGTTCTCCTCGCCGGAGTGATTAGTGTGTTAGGACAACCAATCGGAATTGGACAGGGATTGAATCCAACGTGCCAAGCTGCGCGAGGCTTAAGTCTGTGGTCCCAGCATGCACCAGGCTATTTGCTTGAAATCATTCCTCGTGCGGCTCGCGACGGTGATATTGATATTAAGTTTGAAGGAGTGCCGATTCATTCCAAGGATTTAACAGGAGGACTAGCTCCTAATCTTCATCAAGAACTTGATCCGGTCTCACTAATCCTTGTTCCGCATTTAGATCGTATTTACAGTGAAATGATGACAAGAGTATCCCTACGAGGTGAAGACGGGCATCGCTGGGTAAACCCCGAGTTTTACGGGGACTGGGTTCAAAAGGGATTTAACAATGCAATTGATCCTCTAACTGGAGCGATTACACATTATTCGGATTTTGTGCGCCTTTTTTATGCAACACATCATCCAGAATACAACGATGATTATGAGTTAATTTATCCGAACCCAGTCGGCATATTTATTACAAATGTACATGGTAAACTACTTGGTTTTCACGCACTATCAATCCTTAGAATTACAGAAGACCCTCAAGGAGAGTACAGAATCTACTTTTATAATCCTAATAATGATGGTTCACAAGATTGGGGGCAGGGCATTAAGCCTTCTGTCATGGACAATGGCGAAAGAGTCGGAGAATGTTCTTTGCCTTTCCATGAATTTGTCTCACGCATCTATGCTTATCATTTCAATCCATATGAACAAGGAGATGCATTTGCAGTTGAATCTGAAATTGTAGAAAAAGTGGAATCTCTCGCACGAAATAGTTGGGGAAAAGATTATACCTGGCTTTAAATTTCTAAATTTGCTAGGCAAACGGACTGTTTGCTTAGCGTTTTTTTTAAAAACGGTGTAAGTGAAACTAAATCGCTACGAGCGGTGTTGAACATATCGATTTTCTGTCCAACGTCCTTTGTTGAATTATACCTGACTATCTTTGCATTAAATTCTTAATCCAAAAATTAAAGATGAATGTACGGACAGTGGATCCATCTTGTGAACATGGTTTATGATAAAAATCAGTGGTTGTATGAATAGAAAATTGTTTCAATCGTTTCGAAGATTATGTGAAGGTGGATGGAAACATGATTTATGTGCTGAGACACGGACAAACCGATCTAAACAAAGAAAGAAGAATGCAAGGACGACATGGTTTACCATTAAACGAGTTTGGACGGCAACAAGCGGAAAGATTAAGAGACAAGCTGAAAACGATTAAATTTGACCTGGTTTTCACCTCTCCCCAAGTGAGAGCCATCCAAACGGCAGAAATTGTTACGGGAATGAAGGCAATAGTTGACCCGCGACTTGATGTTTTTGATATTGGTGAAGCAGACGGGTTAAAAATAAGTGAGGTCAAAATGAATGGTGTTTTGCCCGATACATGTGTTTATAAGGGTGTTGAGGATGCCCGTTTTTTTCTTGAAAGAGTCTTTCATTTTATGAGCGAGTTAGACGCTATAAAGAGAGAGAAATAAATATCTTAATCTCTGGACATAGATGTACAACGGGCTGTATTGGCGCTTATTTTACGAGTGTACCCAGTGATGGTAATGTATTGCGAAATTCATCTGATAATGGAGATTTTAACAGTTATGAATTCAGATAAAATATTCACGAAACCTTCATCGTAGAAAACTAGTAGCTAATCTTGTTTGAAACAAGTTATTTCTTGAAGGCATGAAGAATCTTCCCTGCATAATTTCTCTAGTAATCAATGAAATCTCTCTTAAAATTGCGCCATTCCTGCTGTATAGTAGATAAGAAAGAGCTT
This sequence comes from Bacillus sp. 2205SS5-2, assembly GCF_037024155.1. Taxonomy (NCBI): domain Bacteria; kingdom Bacillati; phylum Bacillota; class Bacilli; order Caryophanales; family Bacillaceae; genus Bacillus; species Bacillus spongicola. The sequence continues at coordinate 153,394 of NZ_JAYKTS010000001.1, read as the reverse complement.
TTACAAAAAGGGGAGAGGGTTGCTTGAATGTAACATGGTATTCGATTGTCATTTTGTTTATTATTCTAATGGGAATCGCCTTTAGCATCGGACTATACATATGGAGCAGAGAATACTATTTAAGACACAGAGTCGCAATTCGAAAAATCTATTACGGTTTAGTCATATCCATGTCTTATTTGCTCTGGGTATTCGGAGCCTTCCCAGAGGTAGGTGGAAAACTCGAGTATTTAATTGCACTTGTAGTAAGTGTAGTCATTATTGATTTATTTATTTTTCAGACGCCAGACATTACTAAATTCATGTCTAATGAACTCAAGCAAGAAGGTCTAGTGGAGAGCATTAATAAAAATAGAGGAACCTTTATAGAGCTGAGTGAAAAGCTGATTAAAGTCAATCAAATGATGCCAAAAAGTGAAACGCTCTGGCAAGTGGATGAATTTGATTTTACCCCTGAAAAGTATGAAGAGTTTGTTCTAGCTTATTTGCGGAATTTTACCTCTTCATTCCATTTAGATGTATTTTCTTATCGGGTTGAATCGTCTGTTGAAGAACAGGTGTTTAAAGACAACGTTCAACGGGCCTACGAAAAAATACGCACCGATCATGTTTGGACACTTCGAGGAGTCGGGATGCGAAAAAGCCAAGTAATCCATACTCTCCTTGATGGAGAAAATGTTGAAATCATCGAGAAAGATGGCTCCTATGTCTTATTCCCTTATTTTGGAGAGTATTTTAATATCATCTTCGTCATCTCAGCTAAACAGGGCAACGAGGTAACTGGAGCAGATGCTTCTTTATTACTCAATTTGCTTTATACATTTGATATGTGGCTACTTTCTAGAGAAGACGAGTTGCTTGAAGACACAGAGCAAGTAGAAACAATCGATCCGAACGAGGAAGATAGAAGTACAGAGGGAAATGTGCTATGATGGAAAAAGAAGCAAAGGAGAGTGGAAGAGATGATCGTCAAATCAAAAAAAAACAACCGAAACAAAGAGGAGACAAAGACCCCTTCCAGACACCGTGCGACCAATGTGCCTCCTAGAAACCCGAATAAACGACCGACACATATTAACCTAGAACGATCAATTGGAAGAATGAAAGCAGAAGATCGAGAAATTATTCGACAAGCTCGCTGATTTTATCATAGGCTGTTTTCGCAAAGATTGTAGCTTTTCGAATGAGTCCTTATTTCGGGATAAAGAATGGCTTGGGGCATCTTTTCGCCTTGTTTTTAACTCGAAATGAGGAAATAAAAGTGTATTTCCATCCGTTTTTGTATTCTAGAGCAACAAATTATGAGATAAGAGCCTTAAGAGAAGATGATTTATTTCATCTTTTTTTTTTATAGTATTTTTTCGGAATTCGCATATCCTATATTAATCAATCGAAAAGAGGTGGGTTCCATGAAAGAAAAAAAACGTACTCTTCCACCACGAAATCCAAATAAACGATCTTGTGTGGCCAAAAATATCACATTTGGTGTGCAAAAAGAGAATGATGTTTGGTTACGCACACTTTCAAAAAAATCTTTTGTATAAAGGCGAGTATAATACTTCCCACTCCCTTAAAAATGTATCTGAATTATCGGTTTTTATACCTAAGTAAGTGGAAATCATCGTGTGGCGTCAAAGAGCATTTTCTTCTTAATCATTAAGAATTCTTGGTCAAGTTCATGTAATCGATCGAGAGGGGCAACATTATATGTCACATAGCTATAATAAGACCAGATTACTTGCTTGTTTTCATGAGAACTTTTATGTGCTGTTGTGATTAATGCGTCTAGAATCGCCCCTAGTACGGATAAATCATCTCGAGTCGTCATTTGAAATTGATTAAAGCTAAAATAGAGCAAATTCCTCATCGTTTCAAACGGAAGAAGGAGAGTATATTCCTCTTCATCCTGAAATAATAAATCCCCCTCCAGCAACGGAGCAAATTCCCCTAACACCATTCCAATATTTCGAATGCAATGCTTAGCTGTAAAGGGGTCATTAATGGCCGGAGACGTTGCACGCAAAGCAATCTCTACTAATTTTTGAATAGAAAAAGAGATGTCTTGGGACGTACTACGGTTATGACTAAGTGTTAAAAAATCATATACCTGTAACACCATGTCATCTGTTATCGGTTCGTCCCTTGTGTGAATCGTAAACACTTGAGAATGACTTGTTAAGAACTCCCCAATCTTTTGATGCATCTCGATGAATAACTTGTTTTCCTTTGCATACAGACGGAGTTTATCAATGTCCAAATGTTGAAAATATACTGTTTCTGAACTAAAGAATGATTTTTTATAAAGATAAACCTGATCGTATTGCTTCGTAATCGTAAATTGAAGATTTTTCATTTTCTCCTGTATATCCTTACTTGTTTGTAAGGATTCCTTCGTTAGTTTCTCAATTAAGAAATCAACCTGGATCGAACGGCCGATGTGATGGATGAAATGAATGAAAAAGACGAGACAGATAATAGTGAGAAAAACGCCAATAACTGCTGAAATGACTAACTCATCCTCAGTTCCACTTCGCATAAATAATAAGCTACAAATTGAGTAAAGAAACCCTCCTAAAAAAACACCGAGCATTCTCATTGTCGTTCGTTCCGTCATAAAGTTTGGTAGAGCTCGAGGGGAAAATTGTGACGAATAAGTGGTTAGAACAATCATAATAATCGAAAACGTAAACGTCGTCATTGTTAGCAACGCTGAAGACAAAGTTGCGAGGATTGTGCTGGCGAGATCCACTCTCGTAAAGAATAGATTTGGGACCACGTCGGTTAACTCATTGATGAAATAGGTATCAACCGCTATCGTGATTATTGCTAAGATAAGTCCAACAAAACTGTATATACTCGGCACAAACCATAAACTATTTTTTATCACTGAAATGAATGTTCTCATTGAAGGAATCACCTTTTCTAAAAATGTAGTGATAGTATTTCCTGTCATATTGTAGATATGCAGAAAAGGTAAGAAGACGTACCGCTTTTCCCTGGTGAATAGGGCTTATTATTTTCTGATTATAGTAGATATTGTAATCTATTATTAAATATAATAGACTAAGATAGGGATATATTTAAAAAAGAATAGGTGTTTTACTAGCTGGCACCTTACTATTAGTGACATCTGAGCAGGGATGTCTACTCTTTTTTGCAAATATTGGGGGTATTGAAGAATATTATGAGCAAAATAATGAATAAAACAGACGTTATATTAATTGGTGCCGGAGTCATGAGTGCCACATTGGGTGCATTACTGAATGAATTAGCACCAGAATGGGAAATTAAAGTGTTTGAGAAACTCGCAAACGCAGGAGAAGAAAGCTCTAACGAATGGAATAATGCGGGTACGGGGCATTCTGCTCTATGCGAACTTAACTATACATCCGAAAAATCTGACGGATCAATTGACATTAGCAAAGCAATAAAAATTAATGAACAGTTTCAGCTATCAAGACAGTTTTGGTCGTATCTCGTAAACCGCAATCTAATTAAGAATCCACAGGACTTTATCATGCCAATACCTCATATGAGTTTAGTACAAGGGGAAAAAAACGTAACCTTTTTGCGGGATCGATTGGAAGCGCTGTCAACTAATCCGCTATTTCAAGGGATGGAATTCTCCGATGACGTTAACAAACTGAAGGAATGGATTCCACTTATCATGGAAGGTCGTACATCGAATGAACCCATAGCGGCAACAAAAATCGACTCGGGCACAGATGTCAATTTCGGGGCATTAACACGTATGTTATATGACCACTTAAAGAGTAAAAATGTTGAAATCAATTATCAGCATAGTGTAGAGGATATTAAACGTACAAGCGACGGCTCATGGGAAGTGAAAGTGAACGATATTGAAGGAGGGAAAGTCGAATACCATACGGCTAAATTCGTCTTTATTGGCGGTGGGGGTGGAAGTCTACCATTACTACAAAAAACAGGAATACCTGAGTCAAAACAGATTGGAGGGTTCCCTGTTAGTGGATTATTTATGGTTTGTAACAACCCTGATGTCGTGGAGAAGCATCATGCAAAAGTATACGGTAAAGCTAAAGTTGGTGCCCCTCCAATGTCGGTTCCGCATCTAGATACAAGGTATATCGACAATAAAAAATCATTGCTGTTCGGGCCGTTTGCGGGGTTTTCACCAAAATTCCTAAAAACGGGTTCAAATCTTGATTTAATTAGTACTGTCAAACCGAATAATCTTGTCACAATGTTGGCGGCAGGAGTGAAAGAAATGGGGTTGACAAAATACCTGATTCAACAAGTTTTGTTATCAAATGAAAAGCGAATGGAAGAATTACGCGAGTTCATTCCGAGCGCCAAAAGCGAGGATTGGGATATAGTGGTAGCTGGTCAACGTGTTCAAGTTATAAAGGATACGGACACCGGGGGGAAAGGAACACTACAGTTTGGTACAGAAGTGGTTAGTGCCGCTGATGGCTCGATAGCTGCATTACTCGGCGCTTCTCCAGGTGCTTCGACAGCCGTTCACGTTATGCTAGAGTTATTAGAAAAATGCTTCCCACAACATATGAAAGAGTGGGAGGCAAAAATAACTGAAATGATACCTTCATATGGTGTGTCACTAGTCGAAAACCCAGATCTGTTCCAAGAAATTCATATTTCAACAGAAAAGTCGCTTGGTCTGAGCCGAAAAGAAACGGTTTATAGTTAATCGTCTTATCGTGAAAGGCTGTTTTTACAATGTTTGTGGCTTTTCGTATCGGTTGATCATCTAGGAATCAGTGTTATTTCGGGCATCAATTCGTCTGGTTTTGATGGATGTCAACATTGAAATGGTGGCTTTAACCGAAAATCAGAGGAATTAGCCACAATGTATATGAAAAGATTTGTATAGAAACAAATTTTCTTAAAAATAGGTGAAGTAGCATATTTCTCTAATGGTCAATAAAACATAGAACCTTTGATCTGTTTTGGATTAAAGGTTCTTTTTTTATGGCTCTTTTTGTATACATTGTCGCTATTGGCACAAAGAAAAAAAGGCAGCAAGGTTTATTCGACTGATTTCTTACTTTTTATCTAAAAATGGATAAATTTTCATGAGGAAAAGAGCAAGAAGTCATACAAATCAAGAGATATATTCCTTTTTGAATAGCCACACTTTTTCGAAAACAGCCTTTTTAATTGATTGTTAATCACCTTTTTCAAAAATGGAGCGGCAGTTTATCCATTCACTACCCCGCTAAGGTGGGTGTACTTCAACGAAGAAAAATAGCCATCTGAAAGGTCTTCACACCAGTGAGGACCTTTTAGTTGGAGGTTGTTGGATGACTCGTTTTCTTGTGAATAAGACGAGTAGCAAGGTAACGAACATTTCTGCGAGCGGGAGCGCGAGCCAGACACCAATTATACCGATGAATTTTGGCAGCACCCACAGTAGGATTAGTAGAAAAACGAAACTTCGCAAAAGGATGATACTCGTCGATGAACGTATTTCACCGATAGACTGAAAGTAGGTCATATAGACGAAATTGAAACCAAGAAACAGATAACCGGTAAAAAACAGGCGAATACCCTGAACAGCTAGTTTACGAACTTCCTCAGATTCAACTCCGAAAAGCATGACAAGTATAGGAGCAGCAGTTAAGCCGATGATTAACAGGATCCCGCCTAGAATGAAGGATGCTTTTTCACCGATTTTTACACTCTCTATGATATGGACTTTTTTCTTTGCACCATGATAGTAGCTAATCATTGGCTGTAACGCTGATTCAATCCCAAAGAAAGATAAGAACATGAATCCGTGCAAATAATTGACGATTGAAAAAGCAGCGATTCCTTCCGTACCGAGTAAACTAACAATCGTTAAGTTGTAGCCAGCGATGAAAACAAGTGTCCCACCTTCTGCAAGGAAGCTTGGAAAACCAATGGAAAAAATGTTTCCGAGCATCCTCCAAGACCAGTTGAACGAAGGCGTCCTTAAATTCGTTTTTTTTTTGAAAAAATGGAGCAAGAGGACTAGTACCCCGACTATACTTGCCAGGACAGTGGCAAGACCAGCACCAAAAACGCCAAGCTTCAAAATGAAAATCATAAAATAGTTCAAGCCGATATTGACGATGGCCGTCACACCTAGTGCATACATTGATAAGGATGGGCTGCCATCATTTCGGACGAAGATGCTGAGTAGTTGCCAAATGGCAATCAGCCATCCAAGTAGAAATAGAATCGTCAAGTATTCGACGGTATGTGAAAAGGTGTCGACGTTTGCCCCCAGTAAGTTCGCTATCAAATCTACATTTAGATAACCAATTGCTCCGATGACGAACAATAAGACGAGTGTAATCGCAACGGAAAGTGAAAAGACACTCCTCGCTTTAGCAACATCTTCCTTCCCGATAAAGATGGAATACATTGTTCCCCCGCCAATACCTATCCACATCGCGATTGAGAAAATCAAAGAAAATACTGGCATGGCGAGATTTACGCCAGCAAGTCCCACTGAACCAACGCCGTTACCTACAAATACTCCATCGATTAGGATGTTCACGGACATCAGCATCATCCCTAGTAACGCTGGAAAGAAGTATTGGATAAATACTTTTTTAACTGAAAGATGTTTTAAGCTATCATGTGCTTCATTCATTTTTTAATCCTCCTGGTGTGTCTTACAAAAGAAAGTATAAACCTTCAAGGAACTTGAAGGTCAAACTAATTTGCTTACAGGAATTTGTATCCAGGTCACAAATGCTGTTTCGTCCTGGTTGACGGACTCATCTAGCATGGCAATTTCAATAGGGAGCCCAGCTATGTGATAGCGCTCTTGTTGCAAGCGATTTATTACTGAAGAATAGCTAGATTTTATCGAGTCATAAGGTCCCAGATGAGGATAGCAGGCGTAGGTTCCTGCTTCTAAATAGGCTGACTTTAAACCCTTTAACACATAAGGAAACCATACAAAAACCGCTTGATATTTAACTGGTCCTTCCACCGAGAGACTCTCAAGATCAACGACAGCTCCAAAGTCACCAGTGAAAAACCCGTCATATCCGACTCCAGCCAGAGAGAACTCCTCTAGATCCTTCAAATAGATTGCTTCCGGTTCTTCATTCAAATCAATCGGTTCATCATGATAAAGATAAAAGATCGCTCGTTCTGGAAACCTGCGATAAGTCAACGTAGGGTTGGATTGTAGGGAAAGTCCCTCTTCAATCGTGGCAATTTTACTGTTAATTTTTTTGGATACCTTCTGCAACTGTTCCATTTCTACTTGAATTTCTTCAAGTTTTTTTTCGAGTAATCCTTTCGTATTCTCTGGAGTCCGTTGCTCTAGTTGTTGCTTTATATCCTTGATGGAAAAGCCATTTTTCTTCAAGAAGATGATTGTGTCGAGAACGACAAATTGTTCAAAGGAATAGTACCGATATTGACTGTCAGGATCGGTATACTTTGGCTGGAAAATCCCAATCTCATCATAGTAACGTAATGTTGAGGTGGACGTTTGGAACAATTTCGCGATCTCTCCGATGCGGAATCGATGTTTCATAAAAAAACTCCTTTTCATTTTTTTTTTAGAAAAATAAAGTGCTCGCTATTTCCCTGCGTCAAATACAATCTATTATTAAACGGCCTGAATGAAAGAGTTTCTTTAAGGTTATGTGATGAATTCTATCATGTAATGTTGTACACTTAAAACAAGCAAGAATTTTCACAATTATTAAATTATTAAAGGAGGAAAATATGAACTTAGGTGCATTCTCTGTAAGTTTAACGGTAAAAGACATTAAAAAATCAAAAGAATTTTATGAAAAACTAGGATTTAAAGATTTAGGAGGAAATATCGAAGAAAATTGGCTAATTATGAAACATGAAAGCTGTGTAATAGGTCTATTCCAGGGCATGTTTGATAAGAATATTTTGACTTTTAATCCAGGCTGGAATGAAAATGCTGAAAATCTCGATTCCTTTACGGATATTCGACTCCTCCAACAACAGCTTAAAGAAAACGGTGTTAAAATTCTGACAGAAGCTAATGAAACAACGGAAGGTCCCGCAAGCTTTACACTTGAAGACCCTGATGGTAATCCAATTCTTGTTGATCAGCATAGATAAGCTCTATGAGGGTATAAGTAAAGATTATAGAAGCAGGTCCCAGCATACTTTTCACGAATTTATTAATGCATCTGATTTCCTTTTGAAATCGGGATTAGTATCAACATCATTAATCATATCTCCCATAATATTTGACAAGAAAATTAAAAGAAAGCTCTCAAGTCAAAAAAGACTCTACCAAGGATTTCACTGGGTAGAGTCTTTTTTTTGCCCTTGTCGACTGGTAAAGAAGGACCATTTTTAGCTTTGTTCTTTAAACAAGAACACTTTCCATACATTATCATTGATTTCTTCAACCCTCACCCCTATAATAAACGTTTGATTTCAATTAATCTTAAACATTTTGGAAATACTAAGAAAAAAATTAAGTAGGTGTTAATATTAATCATCAAGGAGAAAGCTATAAAACAGATTGGATTACGTTTGGAATTAGTGGTGGATTTTTGGTTCTATTCGTATTGGTCTCCATTTATAATCAAGAGCTGATTGGAAGATGGATAAGCGACATGTTTTCCTTTTCAGTTACATATTTAGGGGCGTATTGGCAATTATTGCTTCTTGCGACCTTCCTAATTGGATTAGGTCTCGCATTCTCAAAAGTCGGGAAAGTTCGACTTGGAAATTTAGATGTGCCTGAGAACGGATATTTTCGTTGGATGGCGATGGTACTCACTACATTATTAGCGAGTGGAGGCGTATTTTGGGCAGCAGCCGAACCAATGTATCACTTCTTAAGCACTCCACCATTGTTTGCTGAAAAGGGTGCTAAACAGGCGGATGCCGTTATTCCTGCCTTAGCACAAAGTTATTTGCACTGGGGATTTTTAGCCTGGGCTATTCTCGGATCTCTGACAACAATCGTTCTGATGTATGCTCACTATCATAAGGGATTTCCGTTAAAACCGAGAGCGATTTTGTATCCGATTTTTGGTGAAAAAATTTATAATAGCTGGCTAGGGACCCTTGCAGATGTCGTGTCGATTATTGCAGTGTCTGCAGGAACGATTGGACCAATAGGCTTCCTGGGACTTCAAGTGGGATATGGATTGCATACATTGTTTGGTGTTCCCAATACTATCGTCACAAACATTTTTGTCATTCTTGTGTTAATCGCTATAGCCTCCATGTCAGCAGCGACGGGAATTGAACGTGGTATTCAGTGGCTTAGCCGTGTAAACGTAAGCTTAACAGTAATATTGATGATTGCTTTATTGATTCTCGGTCCAACGATGTTCATCATTGATGCCTTTATGGGGGCAGAAGCTTTTCATATACAAAATTTCTTCCGCATGACATTATACCGAGAAGATTATGATTGGCTAGGATGGTGGACCGTGTTCTTCTGGGGCTGGTTCTTGGGTTACGGGCCGATGATGGCTATTTTCCTAAGCCGAATATCTCGTGGTCGTACAATTCGAGACATTGTTATTGGCTTATCAATTCTTGCTCCAATAGTGAGTAACTTTTGGTTCACTGTTGTAGGAGGATCCGGAATTTATTACGAAATGCAAAATCCTGGAACAATTTCCTCAGCGTTGAATGAAGCTGGCATGCCTGCTGCTGTCATAGCCATTATGAATCAGATTCCCTTTGGCTATGCCTTATCCATTGGTTTTCTCATTGTAACGGTTGTCTTTGTTGCGACGACTGCTGATTCCCTGTCCTACACAGTGGGAGTCGCTTTGACTGGTAGTGACAATCCAGCTAAGTGGATTCGCGTGTTCTGGGCACTCATCTTTGGGACACTCGCGATTGTCTTATTAATGATTGGTGAAGGAAGTATTGGAACCTTGCAAAATTTTATTGTTGTTACGGCTGTGCCTGTGTCCTTGCTATTGTTACCACCGTTATGGTTGGCTCCTAGAATTGCACGAAAAATGTTGATTGAGCAAGAAAAAAGTAGCAAGTAACAGGCCGACGTTTCCTGTAATTGTCAGACAAAATCAATTTGTTCGACGAGAAGCGTTCCTTTGTCCTAAGCATTCGTGCAAACTAAGCGGGGGATGAGCCTCCTTGATCTTTTATTCAACCTCTAGTCCGTATATATGATTCGCTTAGCCAGTGCCTTAGGTTTCGAACGTAGAAATGAAGGGGAATAGATGCCAAGAGACAATGATGGATTTCATCATGAATTGCTAATCACCATTTAGGATACAGAATAATTGATTATAGAAGAATAAGTATTTTTGATTTTAAAAAAACTCTCTATATAAGGGTGCATTTCGTGAATACGGATTGCATTTTTTTGAATTGTTCCATTTGGTTGAATAATAATCATGTTAAAATAAGGGAAAGTGTTTATAGTGATGTACTGATCATTAAGGACAATTATGATTATGAAGGATGGTTAGCTTTCTAACGAAAAATAGAAATAAAAAATCTTAATAGCAATTCCTAAAAATCTTTCAGTAGCCGGGTTTTGTTGAACAAAAGGTAGTTAGAAAAATAATATCAACCTGTCGTAACAGCTAAAGGAGAAGAGTATGCAAAATTTAAAGGATAAACTAAAGCAAATATCAGATTATATTAATGAAATGATTAAGGAACATCAAGGAATTGGCTTGAGTATTGCAATTGTTAAAGACAAAGACATTATTTATTCGGCAGGTTTTGGACACTCTCAAATTCAACCAGTAAACCGACCAATTGATGGTGATACATATATGAGCATTCAAAGCATTTCTAAAAATTTCATGGCGCTTTCCATTATGCAACTTGTTGAAAATAATTTGATTTCATTGGATCATCTTGTTCTTAAATATTTACCTTACTTCAGAACAAAAAGTAAACAGTTGAGCGATACCATCACGATTAGACATTTGTTATCTCATACAGCTGGATTTCCTTCAAACTTAGGAATTGCCAATATGATTGCTCCGAATGTAAAAGAAATCTTCTCAGATACACCCTCAGAATTTCAAGAAGCATTAGATTATTATCACCTTACAGAAGAAGAGATTAAAAGTATACAATCTCGAGAAGATATAACGAGATGGTTTAAAAAAGTTGAATTGGAGTACCCAGTGGGGATGGGGTGGAATTATTGTACAGATGCATATGTGATTCTTGCCGATTTGTTTGAAAAAGTGACTGGCCGCGAGTGGGAAAAACATCTTAGTGATGAAATTCTCAGCCCATTGAATATGGACCGGACAACGAGTGATTCTGGTATAGTTGAAAACGATAAAAACAGTGCCAGATATTATTTAGGGAAGGATAAGATAGAAATACCCTTTCCAAAAAACTCACTTTCAGCTCCTATTGGTTATTTGTATTCAACGGCAAATGATTTAGGAGAATACATAAAATTTCATTTAAATAAAGAATCAACTATTTTACGTTCTGATTTAATTGAAGAAATGCAAAATCCTATACATCCTGTAAGTGAGGAATGGCGGTTCGAAAGTGAGGACAGAAGCTATGGACTTGCATGGTTTACAGACCAATATCGAGGATACCGATTAGTAGAACACGGAGGCGGTCAATTAGCTGTTAGGTCACTGATGTCTATGGTACCTGAACTCAATTTAGGGATAGTGGTCTTATTAAATCATGACGGGACCATTCATCATGATATTAGCAAAAAAATTATTGATGTGTTCATCGACTCCTAACATTATGTTTTGTTTAATAAAATAATAGATTAGTCTATATTTAGGTATGTGAAAAATGACTCGAATGTTTTAAGTGTTTTTTGACATCGTAAGAACATTTAATTTTGCTGAATTATCTTGTTGCTTATCCAACTGAGTGCAAATGGCCTTTAAAAAATTTGGTGATAATAATAAGTGAAGTTAATGATCTTTATCGGAATAATTATACTATCATATTTCATTTCCCTGTTAGTGGGATTTATTGATAGCAGAATTAACAAAAAAATAGCTTACTATTTTGGAAATTACTATTAACGAACACAGCAATTTTAGGGATAGGGAGCATCTGGTGGTTTTTTACGGAAGTTGATGGAATAAGCCAATTATATGGAGTTCTGATTTATCTTAGTTCAATCTTGTTATTATCAAGTATTAATGTGGTTATTCTCTTTATCTACACTAAAAGAGTGCGGAAGTGAACAAGGTACGATTAGGCGGATAAGATGTATTCATGCATGGGGTATTTTGATTTCCATAACGAGTGGATTGTCGAAACGAATCCAAAAGAAAAGGTGTTTATATTGGAAAAGGAAATAAAGTGTTCTATCATTTGAAAGATAAGGATAATACATATAAAAAGCCAACTTATCATCGTAGTCTCGAAAGATTAACAGGCAACCTTATTAAGTGATTTCTATTTCCATGACCGTACTTCTATTGTGTTTAAACGTAATAGATGACATAATAAAGTGTATGTACGACTAAAACTATCATAGAATCTAAATTATGCTTAGTGAGAAAAAGGGTGATTTCAATTAAAAAAATAAAAAGTATCCTGTTTTTCCTAATTGGATTATTATCCCTATCGTTAGGGGTTTTAGGTACTGTGCTTCCAGTAATACCTGGCGGACCGTTTTATCTTTTTGCTGCGTTTTGCTTTGCTAAAAGTTCTAAACGGATTGATAATTGGTTTAGAAGCACGCCAATCTATAAAAAATATGTGGAGGCTTTCCTACAAAAAACAGGAATGACACGAAAAGAAAAAATCAGAATTAACATCATCGCGGATTTCTTTATTTTGATGTCTATTTTTTTCGTAGACTTCCTTATAGTGAAGATTATCTTGATTATACTCGCATTATATAAACATTATTATTTTATCAAAAAAATAAAGACCATTGTTCCAAAGCAAGATCATTCTAATACCTTAGTATTAAAAAAAACGAATTAACTAGATATTTGATTCTTCACGAAAAGGTTTATCTTATTAACCAACATGATTCCTACAATTAAAAACCCTATTTTAATTAAAAAGTACCCAATAGAGTAGACAATGAAATAAGTCTACATATAGGGTGCTTTTTGTATAATTAGCGATAGATAACCAATGGGAAACTGAAGGGCATCATGATGAAAAAATGATTCATTAAAAGGCTGTTTTCACAAAGATTGTGGCTTTACGAATGGGTATATATCCCCTGACTTGTATGACTTCGTGCTCTTTTCCTCATGAATACTTCTCCATTTCTAGATGATAAGTAAGAAATCAGTCAAAAAAGCTTCTACCTATTTTTTCTTTGTGTCAATAGCAACAAAGTATACGAAATGAGCCTATTAAAAAAATTAAGCAATTATCATCAAGACCCTTTGCAAATTCGGTAAGTTCAAAAGGGGTTACTTATACGAACGAATTCAACAGAAGCTATCTTGTGTAGAAAAAGAAGGATGATTTTTATACACAGATCTTCGAAGCGTGTGGATCTATTAAAGAACTCCTCGGTGAAGTAGAATTCATTCAGCAAGTAAGAGATGAAAAAATAGTACTTTTCCCAAACGAATAATACATTTTCACACGTTTTACCATTAAGAAAGAATGTTTAAAGAATATGGTGAGTTATCTCTGCCAAGTCGCAGAAGTATCAAGAAGTGGCTACTATCAATGTTTTTCCCAGAAGGTAAAGTCTATAAGTAGGTTAAAAGATTAGCAAGACAAAGTTATAAAGCATGTTAGTTTAAAAGCCAACCGTTTGACAATCTCCATTTCTTTGTATGAACCATCTAAAATCATAGTACTGCAAAATAAAGAGCTAAGAGGGAAATTTATGCCTCCTGCTTAAGGAGTTCAAGGTCCATTAAAGGTAGTTAACCACTTCGCACTTATTCTAGTAAGAAATGAGACACCCATCCACTAAAAAAGCCAATAAAAGAATTTCAACTAACTAGATTCTGATAGAGCTGTAGTTGATTAGGCTTTTAACCAATCTAATTTTGCTAAAGGTAAGATGATGCGAAGTGCTACTCAAATCGGTATTAATTCTTGTCCAATAGAAGGATTCGATTAAGAAGATGTAGAAGCAGTACTGAAAGAAGTAAGAAGAATGTAAGAGGGTACCAAAGATATGCTTATGAAAGATAAATCGATATTAGCGCTTGCTAATTTGATTCAAAACGCAAAAGGGTGAAGAATTGTATATATCAGGTGACCTCTAGAGTGAATCATATAAAAGATAGAAGTTATCCTAGAACAAATTACAATATGCTTAGTTTCTGAGACTTTATTTGTATATTATTAAACGGCTAATTCAAAAATTATCAGGTAGTTTTTAAATAGGAGTCTGTGAAGGAACTTGTAGGGGAAATTTATATAAGGAAATAGAGGTGGTATTTAGTGAATTGAACATGACAAATAGGAGGAGACCATGCAGATATTTATAGGGACACATCTATTTTTGTTCGAATGTTCAATTCATGGATAGAATACGAAATCAATCCCCCTTCACCTCAATAATAGTCATCGTAAACAAAATTACGTCTGGAGGAATGAGAATGAATTTTTTAATGATCGGTGGGACGAATTTTTTAGGCAGACATATCGTTCAAACTGCATTGAATAGAGGCCATACAGTAACGTTATTCAACCGTGGAAAAAGTAATGCAAGTGTTTTCCCTGACCTCGAAAAAATCCATGGAGACCGGGACGGGGAAATCGAAAAGGTAGCGGGACGAAAGTGGGACGCCGTGATTGACACATGTGGATACTTTCCTAGAGTGGTGAAGCAATCTGTAGAACAATTACTAAATCAAGTTGACCACTATACCTTTATTTCAAGTATTTCCGTTTATGAACGCTTTTCTAAAATTGGTATGGATGAAAATGAGGCGGTTGGAAAACTAGACCACCCAACAGTGGAAGAAATCACTGGAGCTACTTACGGCCCATTAAAGGTTTATTGCGAACAAGAGGTACTAAAGAAATTTGATCAAAAAGCGTTAATCATTCGACCAGGATTAATTGTCGGTCCCTTTGATCCTACTGATCGTTTTACGTATTGGGTAGATCGTATCGCCAAAGGCGGTGATGTGCTAATTCCTAATGAGGTAGATGCTCCTGCACAGTTTATTGATGTAAGGGACTTAGCTACATGGATCTTATCGATGGTTGAAAAGAAACAACAGGGGTTATTTAACGCAACCGGCCCTGATTATCCATTAACTTTAGGCGAATTCCTTTCGGCTTGTCAAAACGTATTAAATCCAAACACAAGATTCATTCCTGTGTCAGAATCATTTTTAATTAGTCAAAAAGTAGGGGAATGGATGGAACTTCCATTATGGATACAAAAAAAAGAAGAAATGCGAGGGTTTTCGCAAATAAACTGTGAAAAAGCACTCAAGAGTGGATTATCTTTTCGACCACTAGCAGAGACGATAAAAGATACATATGACTGGTCAGAGACTAGAACGAAAGACATTGAAAAACGAGCTGGTATGAACGAAAATCGCGAACAGGACTTACTAAAGAAGTGGACAGACCTTGTCTCCAACACTTAAATAAAGGCTCTTTCCGTATACATTGTGGCTATTTTATCTTGTTTTTTGATTAAATCCTTCATTTCCCTGTTTGTTTCTATCAAAAACAGACGAAGTGATCCCTGAAACAAAGCGATATCATAAATGATCAACGGATACGAAAAGCAACAATTCGAGCGCAAATAGCCTAAATAAAACGATGCAAAGAGAGAATTACATTTTTCGCAACCAAAGAATTGTTCAATGAATTTTCTTAAGATATTGAATCAATGAAGCAACGTATGATCGCTTTGTAATAGGACAAACCTATACACAATTTTTTAAGAAATGAAATGAATGAAGAAGGTGTTCTTATTGGAGAAAATGGAACGTTTTATAAAAGATGAAGGGAATGTTTTTCCGGGCAAAACGTATGAAGTGGAAATGCTAAAACCCATATTTAATGATCAGAGAGATTTTTTATTCCCTGTAATGTTTGATATACACCGAGCTCATGTAATTATGTTGGCAGAACAAAACATCATACCTAGAAATATGGCAAAAGAGATGCTGATTGGAATTTCTAAAGTAGCAGAAATGGACCGAAGCACAATACAGTATGAGCCACGATACGAGGATTTGTTTTTTATGATGGAAGCGAAAATAGGAGAAGAGATCGGCTACGAATTCGCGGGGAATATGCACATTGGCCGTAGCCGGAATGATATGGGCATTGGTATGTACAGGCTTGTTCTTAGAGATCATTTACTCGAATTGATTGATAATGCATACACACTACTTGAAGTATTATTGAAAAAAGCAGAAGAGCATAAAGAAACGATTATCACTGGGTATACACATACACAACCTGCTCAGCCTACAACATTAGGGCATTACTTTTTAGCTATTTATGACATTACATTGCGGGATTGTCAACGTCTATGGGCTGCGTACAAAACCGTGAATCAATCGCCCTTAGGCGCTGCAGCTCTAACAACGACTGGTTTTCCTATAAGCAGAGAACGGATGTGTGAACTATTAGGATTCGACTCGATTTTGGAGAATTCCTATGATTGTATCGGTGGAGCGGATTACCTACTTGAAGTATCCTCAGTCATGATGACTTCTATGGTGAATGCCGGACGATGGATTCAAGATTTTCTTCAGCATGTTACACGAGAGTTTGGAACTTTTAACGTCGCGGACCCCTACGTACAGATATCTAGTATTATGCCACAAAAACGAAACCCTGTTTCCATCGAACATGCGAGAGCAAAAGCCAGTAGTTCGTACGGAGAAGCGTATACTGCAATGAATATGATTCATAATACACCTTTTGGAGATATTGTCGACACAGAAGATGATTTGCAGCCACATCTCTATAACGCTTTTTTAAACGCCAACCGAGTGTTCAAACTAATGTATGCCGTCATCGCAACTCTTGAGGTGAATAAAGAGCGGGCCAAATTCATGGCAAATCAATCGTGTATTGCTATCACTGAATTAGCAGACACTTTGACAAGGGACTACACTATTTCATTCAGAAAAGCTCACAAAATTGCAAGCTATATCGCAAAACAAACCACCCAAAACAAAATGGAACTTTTTGACTGGAAGATAGAAGACGTGAATGAAATGATTCAAGGATTTGTCGAAGTAACTTTGACTGAAGAAACGTGGAAGAAGATTATCTCTCCGGAATATTTTGTTCATGTTAGGAAGATACAAGGTGGACCAAATCCGGATGAAGTGAGCAGAATGATTAAGTTAAGGCAAGAAAACCTTGTAAACGACCGATTGTGTTATGAAGAGACAATTCAGGAGTTACTGACTAAAAAGAATCGATTACTCAATTATGAGGTTTAAAAAAACGATTTATTTCCCCTTAAGTTGATGAGGTTTCAGGTCATTGGGAAGTTTGTATTTTTGAAAATAAGAGCCTTGAAAAGTGAAGGGAATCCAAATTGCAATATAGTAACATAACTAAATTGTTTTAAGGAACACTATTATTGGAGGTGAAAAGTGTGTCAAAAAGAAAAGCTGATCCATCGACAATTGGTTTGGGTTCATCAGATACTAAAGGGCAAGGAACAACAACAAGGGAAACTGGAAGAAAAAAGGCTGATTCTTCTAGAAACAAACAAAAACGTACTTAACAACCTATGGTGGTTGTCATTTATTTGCCGATGAATTCTATACTTGTATAATAGGTATAGAAGATAATAATTTCCATGGAAAAGCTTACTCTTTTAAGAATGTCAAGGAAGGGATACTATAGAAAAAGTGCAAATATTTTCGGCATCCATCAACCAGATCAATACGCTTAATAGATCTTATATCAGGGTTTATCCGGAAAATTGCTAATAAGCGTTCTCGTGTAAGAACCATCCAACTGCCTGATTCCTAATGTGCGGTATTTTCCGTATGAGGGTTCAGGCTTTTTTTGTTTAAGGTGATATCACAAAGAATGTGCTGCAGTCTTCTGGATTAAAAAGGAATTTAGTATGTTGTTATGATACATAAATAAATAGAAGTATTTTCCCTTTTTTTCTACTCTCATAAAGTTCATGATTAGAGTCTTCAGCAAATTCATCAGGACTCATGTAAAGGAAGGTAAGTCTGAGAATATTTGTTTTTACTTTTTCATATTGATTTAAGAATAGGAAACTTCCATTTATTTCTGTTATTAATCTTAAGAAATATCAAATCAAATATTTCAGAGAGGAACAAAAAATTCTGACGCTTTTTCACGTTACTCATTAGTAAATGTTTTTTAGTATACATTGTGGCTATTTCATCTGAATTTTGATTAAATGATCCATTTCACTGTTGTTCTCTAGCAAAAATAGACGAATCAATACTATATCACACCGTTTATAGACTGGTTCGCAAAGATTGTGACTTTGCGAATATGAAGGAATCCCTTGACTTGTATGACTTCGTGCTCTTTTCCTAATGAAAAATTATTCATTTCTAGATAAAAAGGAAGAAATCAATCGAAAAAACCCTACTGCCTGTTTTTTCTTTGTGTCAATAGCAACAATGTATACGAAAAGAGCCATAAATAATAAGGGTGACCAGGATTTTAGAATTCCATTGAAAGGGGAGTTTCGATATGCAACGTAAATTTATATACCTTTCTTCTACGTTGGTGCTTCTCTCAATAATTTTTTCTCTTTTGGTTGTACAGGGGAGATTAGACACATTTGATCAACATGTTCAAGATTGGTTTCTTTCTTGGATGACCCCTGAACTACAGACTTTGATGAAAGGGATTACTTTTTTAGGGGATACAAAAATGCTTGCAGTTATTTCGATGATCATGTTGCTTTGGTTGCTCATAAAAAAACACTTTTATCGCCTGTTTATTTTTCTGACGATGATGAGTGGAGGAGTTATTTTTACTTTTTTGATGAAAATATTTATTGAACGTGATCGTCCCGCTGATGTTTCTTTTATAGACTTTTGGGGATTTGGATCACACCTTGTATCGTATAGCTTTCCAAGTGGTCATGCAGTGAAGGGATTATTATACTTTGGCTTTCTTATATTAATGATTCAGCTAGATACACAGAATAGAAGAGTAAAGCAGGTATTATTTTCGTTATGTGTGGCCGTTATTATTCTCATTGGGGTTGGTCAACTCATGTTAAACAAACATTTTGCCTCAGATGTGATTGGTGGCTATTTTGTCGGATTGACGTGGATGACGTTTTTATATTCTTTAACGGAAATTATTCCAAATTATATAAAGAAAAATAGATGGGGGAAAAGATCGAGATTGGAAACTTAAACTAGAAGAATCGCAGATTTCATTCGACCTTCTTGTGATGGACATGTGGAGGTACATTCAGGCAGTATACAATCAGCACATTAGTCTCTTGATTCTGAATGGACATTCCACTTTGCTGATAAGACTTATTAATACGCAGATATTGGTTATTCATTAATACTGTTGTCGCAAAGTTTGTTGTTTTTTAAAGGCTCTTTTCGTATACATTGTGGCTATTTCATCTGATTTTTGACTAAATCCTCCTTGTCACTGTTGATTTCTATCAAAAACAGACGGATCTAGCTGCAGTGGCTAGCAGCTCGGGGTCAAATGAATAACCCTCCAGCGATGCCAGGCATCACCTCCGAGTTCTTCATTTGCCTGACGCCGCAGGGCAGCCACTTCCGCTTTTCGTGATCCAGCTATAGTGGCTTGCGGCTCGGGGTCAAATGAATAACCCTCCAGCGATGCAGGCATCACCTCCGAGTTCTTCATTTGCCTGACGCCGCAGGGCAGCCACTTCCGCTTTTCGTGATCCAGCTACAGTGGCTTGCGGCTCGGGGTCAAATGAATAACCCTCCAGCGATGCAGGCATCACCTCCGAGTTCTTCATTTGCCTGACGCCGCAGGGCAGCCACTTCCGCTTTTCGTGATCCAGCTGCAGTGGCTAGCAGCTATGGGACAAATAATACCCAACTCCAAAGGTCAGGACCTTTGGAGTTGGATAACATTTGCCCGCCGCTGCTGGACAAGCCACTTTCGCTTTTCGGATGCTATTTCATTGATAATAAACTGATACGAAAGCAACATACTAAGCGAAAACAGTCTTTTTAAACTAGTCTATAACCGATGATATCACTTTGTTTCAGCGTTTTTATCCGGTTATATTTGATGTGAATCACCCGCGAAATGAAGGATTCCAGCTAAAATTTGACTAAATAACAACGATGTAACCGAGAAGAGCCGTCTGAAAAAACTATGTCGTTAGTTTTTTTGTATTGTAATCTAATTTTTTGCTTACACATGTTCTTCAAAAAATTGAATATTAATTAATAAAAACCATTGCCTACATGATGTTTTTAGTTTGCTATTTTCTATGTGCTTAGTCCTTTATTAGTGGATTTGGAGGGTTTTCAACCTGACTTATCCATCATAAAGGGCTTTTTCTTTGTACAAAGTAAAGTGAATGAAGATTATCAGCATTACTAATTTTGGCATGTTTTTAACGCAACACTTGAGCCAGTTATTGAGCAATATTTTGTTACATTAGGCAAACTATTTCCCAGCATTTCAATTAGATATTTAGAAAGATAATGTCTCTCGGTCTGAGAACATTTTGGGGAGATGAAGCCTAAATGTTTGGTATTAGAAATCAAACTAATGGAATGAAAGGCTGGAGTGACAAGGAGAGTTTAGCAAAGCCATATTGAAAATTTGCTATAGATGAAGAGCAATAGGAAGAAATTGGTCCATGAAAATTGAGTGAGGCTAATACACCGATGAGCTTCTTTGTCTCGGAATGGTTCCATTGCAGGCTAAGCAATAAAAATATTTTGATGGGGGATTACCTTCGTCAAGTCTTTAGTGAGCCTCCAATCGCAGGAGCAGGTCAAGATTTTTTTCGATTAGCGGTTGGATTCCCTCAGTTTGGGCTGAGAGGCAAGCTTCCAAAACCATCATCTGGCAATACGTTACTAGTATAGGCTGAAGGGGGTGAGTAAATGGGTAGACGAATTAAACATACTTCTCGTGATGTGGAATCGTTAGCTAGGCTCATGCTGTCGGAAGCGGTTGGTGAAGGAGCCCAAGGGATGAACATGGTAGGAACAGTCGTGGCCAATCGGGTTGAGGCTGACTGTGCACCAGACTTCAAAAATTTGCGCAATATCAGGCATGGAATTTATCAAACTATCCCTGGAACTGATATTCCTCATTTTGAACCCGTCTTAAACGGTACATTGTATACACAACGTCCCGACGAAGCTGACCTCCAGAGGGCCAGGGATTTGCTGCAAGGTTACAGGGACCCTCGGGCCAGAATGAGCTTGTGGTTTTTTAATCCGAGTCCGGGGAAAAAATTTCGATCCCCTTGTACTGGGACGATGCCAAGATCACCCATGACACAGTTTGAGTTTGCACACAAAAATCATTGTTTTTATGTAGGTGTACCGGGCTATTGCCCAGAGTTTTATCGCTAAATTTTAAAAAAAGGAGCTGATCTTCACATGAGATATGGAGACTCCAGTAGTTATCCAACGAATTATTTACCTAGTTATTATCCGCCTTCAATAATGCAGGATAGGACCGCACAACACGCAGGAGGAATCTCTATGAATATGCCTTCAGGACCATCATACTCCGTTCCGGTGGTTCCTATGGGGAGCGGGCAGCAATTACCAACAGGCGTGGTAGAAGAATCATTTATTGAAAATATCCTGCGATTCAACAAAGGGAAGATAGGGACCTTCTATTTTACTTACCAAGGGAACAATAAATGGAATGCTATGGTTTATCATGGGCGCGTTGAAACGGCTGGCCGTGACCACATCATAATTAGCGACCCTTCCAGCGGGAAGCGCTACCTGCTTATGATGGCAAATCTAGATTGGGTAGAATTCGGCGAACAAATTAACTATCCTCACACGGAAATTAATCCGGCTATACAGGCCTCCATGGAAACATCAGAGTGAATTTGTAGAAGATTAAAACCCGCTATTCCTTTTGGGGAACTGTGCGGGTTTATACTTCTATGAGAACAAGATTAAGTGGCAAGTCACGAAATTTGCTGAATAATGTTAGAGAATTAATATGGTCAGGAAAAGAGCCAAATAAAAAGATTAATTATCTCTCCAGAATGAAGTTTCACCCGAATGTAGGAATGAATAAAAAAAGGAATGACCTTTCACCATAAATGATGAAAAGGCATCCCCATTCTGCTGTTATTTAAGATTCTTTTTGATGTATTGCACAATTTTTCTTAGCTCGGTTGCCGTTGGACGCCCAAAGGGACTTGTTTGCCTCTGTTGATAGAGTAACTTCCCCTTTTCGTCTACAAGGAAATACGCCGGTTCTCCGTGAGCACCATGATCTTCATATGGAGCATCTTCACCGTGATAATGAACTCCATAAGTTTTTAATGCTTCGAGATTTTCATCGACAAGGATAGGAAAACTCAAATTATTATCCGCCGCCATTTTGGCCAAGTCTTCTTTCGTATCAGTTGAAATGGCAATGAAGTGAACCCCTTTATCCTTGAAAAAACCGCTATTTTCCTCGAAATCCTTCAAATCTTGAACACAAACAGGGCACCAAGATCCTCTGAAAAAAATGATGAAGTGCCAGCTATTATGTTCTTCTTGGTGCGAGGCAAATGAAAATGTGTCTCCATTTACTTTGGGCAAAGTAAATGCAGGTGCTTGATCTTTCAATTGTAATACAGTCAAAGGTAGTCCTCCTTAAATTGGCTAAATACTTGCATAACTATACTATCTCTTCCACTTCAAAAAATATGTATGCGCGTTGGCACATGGATTTGAAATATCGTTTGTCAGTTTACAAAAATAAATGCAAAAAAGACAGAAAGATAGAGGTAAGTTGAATTCAAAGTAGAGGGGAAAAAGGAGGAATAACAAAAGTATTTTTCTTAAGGAGTGTTGCTTGAAGAAAATATCCTGTATGAATTTCGATTTATTTTTTCTAAATCCATCTATCAGATGATTCGAAAAGATGACCCGAAGTGTAGTGATTTCAAGGTTGCTGAGCATAAGCGAAAACAGCCATATGATAAGCTGACTTCAGTTAGGAATACTTCATAATCGTATGACTATAACCTATTAATAAGATAAGGATGAAATCAAATGCAATTTCGTCCACCAAGTTTTTTTAAATTTTTACTTTTCTCCTCGAAAAAATTACCCTTAGCTAAACCACCGTTTCATTACGGCAGCTTAACAGGGTTTCATTTTTCAATACCATTTTATATGCTCATTCCACGGCTGTTGACCCGTACACTCCAATCTGTTTGTACATAAACTGATAGAGAGAAAGGAGGTTAAACCATTGTTACAACGATTAACATCCCTATTAAGTAAAAAGAGCGAAAACGTTCAATCTGGTGGTCCCGGTCACCCTTTCAGTCTGCATGGAAAACCAGAACGCCGGACAACTCAACTAAACAATGAGCCCCGCCGCGACCCATTCGGTTTCTTCCCAATCAGGAACACTGAGAACGGAAAAGAAGCGAAGGCAGAGGTGAAATCAGAAAAGGCTAATGAACGGGGATCAGTTGATTATTCAAGGACGGATGGAGATACAAGCACCTTACAGGAGTGGATGAAAGTTGCTGAATCAGCCGCGCCACTTATTGAGCAATATGGACCGATGGTGAAAAAGATTCCCGCGATGCTGTCCTCTTTTAAAAAAACAAAGTAATCTACAAAACCCTCTATCATTTTTTATTAAATGGAGGGTTTTTCCCTCGGAAATGAATCATAGGTTTGAAATCTCGAATGATAATGCTTTTAAAAAGGATTGGAAGCTGTGAAGGTGATGATTAATTTCTGTTATCACGTTTTGACTTTCGGTTGTATCAGGCAATAATTTTAGGTGCGGGAAATCTGTTACAATCCCATCAACGTCCATTAGCATGATTTTTTTTAGGTCTGACCGGGAATTTAAAGTCCAAGTGAAAGTTTTACAGCCAACAGAATGAATTTTTTCGATATATTTTGGTGATAGAATTCGAAAGTAGGGGTTGATGTAATCACAAATTTTTGACACTTTTTTTAGTTGCTCATTTGTAAGCACCTCTAATGTTAAATAGCCTAGAGGCAAATCTGGAAGAAGTTTACGATAGATTTGGAGAGATTTAAAATTAAAAGATTGAACAATGAGCTTTTTTTTCACTTCAGTTGGATCATAATAATTCTTAATGACAGCAGCCACTACGTCTTCTTTCGAGTTATCTTTATGTTCAAGTAGAAATTTGGTTTTGTTTTTATATTTTGTAAAGATCTCATCTAAAAAAGGAATTTTTTCTATTTTGGGTTTTGAGGACAGTGTTAGTTGATGCAGTTGGTTTCTTGATAAAGCTGAGATCGGCTTTCCAAACTTTTCGATTGAATAGTCATGAAAAATGGCCGCTTGCTTATCTCTTGTGATTTGAATGTCCAACTCAATCATATCCGACTGAAGGAAGATAGAATGATCGATTGCTGAAATTGTGTTTTCAATATTATGCCCAGCTCCGCCCCGATGGGCAATCAGCAGTGGTTTATTTGTTCTGTCTTGTTTCAATCCTGAGTCTTCAAAAGTAAGTAATATAACGATCAATAAGATAAAATAAAGCGGTAACAGCTGTGACAACTTAATTCACCTCGATCTAAGTTCTCTTTATCATATGTTTTGCTTATTCACAACGGAATCCTCCTTTCCATAAAAATTCCCAGGAGTAACGCCCTCGCAAGGTAAGCGGTCTTACTATGATGGGAAAATATTTGGCAAGTAAAAAGTGTAGGAAACATGGAAAAGGTAAGTCTATGCAGAACAAGAAACAGAAAATCAGAAATAGTGCAACTAGGCTCATTTCTAAGTAATATATAGTGTTTGATTATGTAGAGGTAGTAATTCCCCAGATATGTATGACAAATTGCAAAGAATGTATATATTTTTAGTAAACAAGGACAACTCCCCAATCAGGCAGCGTCAATGAAGCATATATTGTTCTACTAGAAAGCCAGAAAGGAAGTGAATCTATTGCCGGTCATTATAGGTCAGGTCAAAATTGCCAATATTTCTGGTGGAACCATACGGAATGGAGATATATTTTATCAAGCAGATAAAAGCAGCACTAAGTCTTCATTGGGATCCGGCGCTAGTAATACTGGTGTATTTATCAGTACGATTAATGGGGTGAGTATTAGTAACGTCATCACAAAATGCGTGGCCGAACAGCCGATAGTTGGAAATAAATAAAGGGACAAAGAGGGGTAGCGCTAGGGAAATGCGGAATAACAAGGTTAAGAAATTGCAAAATTAAAAAGCCAAATGTCTCAGCATTAAATTGAGAAATATGGCTTTTTTAATATTGCATAGAAGCACCCGTTTTATTGAATAATTAGCGTGATAGATCAATGTTTTTTATTGATTCAGATCTTATCATTCGTAAAGTTGTCTTTTGTTTACGGGAGGCTCTATTCGTATACATTGTGGCTGTTTCATCTGAGTTTTGATTAAACCACCCATACTACTGTTGATTTCCATTAAAAATAGACGGATCCAGCTGCAGTGGCTTGAGGCTCGGGGTCAAATGAATAACGCCACAGGGCAGCCACTTCCGCAGTTCGTGAATGATGCCCGAAACAAAGCTATATTAACGTTTATAGATCGGTGCGAAAAGTCACAATCTTTGCAAAAACAGCCTTACGGGAAAAAAAGCAGAAAGGTGGAATTCAATCAGTATTAGCAAAATGATAAATTGGAGGATTTTAGACCGTTAAAAATGGGGAATTTTAAGCCCTTGTTGATATAGGGTCACCAACAATACTGATACGTACGAATTCCTTCTGTTAATCCTTGGCGGAAATTGTATGGGTTCGGTTACGATATCTACCGCAGGGTGAGCATTGGATAATTCCATCTAGGCAAATAAATGAATCAGAAGAAGGGTATGCCGAAAAGGAGGACTAGGATTGTGTCCCATATAACACCACAGCCGAAATTCTATAGAAATCCGGCTGTTAAAAAATAGATATGTATTATGCTGCCGATATCACAGCACCATTTTTATGTATGATGGTTACAATTTGTCCTGATTTTTTTTGATAAACAGACGAAGTACCATAAGGAATTTCCAATGAGAATGTTTTCCCATTTTTCTTAAATTCAACAGTAAACTTATCAGAAGTCCCTATAACTTCAGCCTCAGTCACTTCAGCTTCTCCAGGTATAAATAAGTTTTGTCCAATGAGTACCATATTCGTTTTCAAATCATTTGATTTAGCCAAGTCTTCTTGTTTTATTCCAAATCGGTGAGCTATGCCCCATAAAGTGTCACCAGGAACAACCGTGTATAATTCACCAGTATTTGATTTGATTTGTTCAGCAGGAACCACTAGGGATTCTCCGATATAAATTTGATCTGAAACCATCTCATTTAATTGTTTTAAATGATTGATTGATGTCCCATACTTTTTGGCTAACGAGTATAACGTATCCCCTGGTTGGACTGAATATTTATTTTCATCTTTACTTGGAATATGAGAAGGCACCAAAAGCGTTTGTCCTTCATAAATTTTATCCGATAGTAATGAATTTTTTCCTTTTAGATCATCAATTGAAACATCATATTTTTTAGCTAGACTGTAAAGTGTATCATGCTTTTTGATTGTATACTCTTCACTGCAAGCACTTACATTTCCACTCGAGAGCAATAAGGCGGCTAGTGCCCCAATAGTAGTAGCGGTCGTTAATTTTTTGTTTCTTTCTTTTAGAGCTTTCTTTCTTTCAATTGCTATTCTTTCTCTTCTACTCAGTTGAATTGTTTTCAATTCTTCCATCTCCTCTTCCTAAACACTTTCCAACTAACTATATATTAGTCATTAGAGAGTGAGAAGAGCCTAATGGTGTTATCACCACTATAATCCTTTTTACCCATTGTTTTCCTGTTCCCATCAATTTTCAGTCATCGATTCCCTACATATAACTACAAAAGATGACCTATTCCTCCTACCGGTAAAATAGTAGGAAGAATAGGTCAGATTGAATGATTTGAATATAAAGTCATAGAAGAGTGATCGTCAGAAAATAGAAACCTGGTACTCACCTTGATAGTAGATAGCTATATTGAAATGCGATGCTCCCTAATGGTTGGTTTTATCTATCATATCTAAATCCATTCAATGTATATAAAGGATCCACGTCAATTCTCGTTCAAAATACAAGATCAAATAAAAACACTTTCCCTTACCATTCGTAAACTACCGAGTTTTCAGAATTCCAAAATAATACTTAATAACAGTACTTTACTCTCGGTAAAAAGGAGGGATTTATATTATATCGATTAGTGATACGATGATTGGGTGTTTGTAGAAATATGTAGCATTTTGACTAAAATTACCCAAAAAATATTCTACTACATTGACTTCTATAACCAAATGAGGTGAGGTATTTTAAAAAATAATTTATTCTTTTTTGGGAGGGGGAAGGGATGATCAACTCGATGAATGGCTATATGTAAAAGCTTAGTGTGAAAAAACAAGAGGTTAAGGTTGTGAATTAAATGAATAAAAAACCGGCAAATATGAATCGGGCAAGTGCCGTTTTGTTCTGTACATTTTTACTCCTATTTTCTATTGTATTTGTTCGTTTTCTTTATATACAAGTAACAGGAGAAATAGAAGGGAAAAATTTAGTTGCAGAAGCTTCGAGTAAATATTTAAAGAATCAAAAATTAAAGGCAAATAGAGGAACTATATTTGATCGAAACGATCATGTTTTAGCAAAAGACACTCCTTCATATAAAATAATAGCGATTTTATCAGAGTCAGTAACATCCAACCCTAAAAATCCCAACCATGTTGTCAACAAGAAAATGACGGCTGATGTGTTGTCTAAATATATCGCTTTAGAAAAGACTGAAATTTACAAACTATTAAACAAAAAAGGGAAATTTCAAGTTGAGCTGGGAGCTGGAGGAAACGGAATTACAAATCAAATGAAAGAAAATATAGAAAGGGAAAATTTACCTGGAATTACGTTTTTGCCTACTAATAGACGATCCTATCCAAAAGGGATGTTTGCTTCTCATACAATCGGACTTGTTCAAGAAGATGTGAGAAGGAATGGCAATACAATCACTGAAGGGATAATGGGAATTGAAAAAAATTTAAATAAAATCCTTACTGGTATAGATGGTCATTTGAGGTATGAAAGTGACTTTTGGGGGTATGTATTACCGAATTCAGAAAAGACGATCAACCCACCAAATAATGGTGATGATGTTTATTTAACGATAGATGGAAATATCCAAAAAATTTTAGAAAATGCATTGAATTCAGTTGAAAACGAATATCACCCTAGAAAAATGTTTGCTATTGTATCTAACCCCAAAACGGGAGAAATATTGGCTATGGCACAGAGGCCATCGTTCAATAATGATACAAAAGAAGGGATTGATGACAGTTGGTCTAACTTTATAGTTGAAACATCTTTCGAACCAGGATCAACTATGAAATCATTCTCTTTAGCTGCTGCAGTTGATCGAATGGTATTTGATCCGAAAGAGTTTTATAAATCTGGTCAGTCATTTGTAAAAGGCTACCCTACACCAATAAGGGATTGGAATGGAGGTAAGGGATGGGGGACTATTTCATATTTAGAGGGACTACAACGGTCCTCAAATGTAGCATTTATTAATCTGCTAAGGAAAATTGGTACGGAAAACTACTTAAACTATTTAAAATCACTTGGATTTGGTCATAAAACAGGGATTAATCTTCATAATGAAGCTGAAGGAATACTTCAATATAACAATCCAATTGAAAGAGCTACTACAATATTTGGTCAAGGGAGTACCGTGACAGCACTTCAAATGATTCAAGCAGAATCAGCGATTGCCAATGACGGTAAAATGATGAAACCCTATGTAGTTTCAAAAATAGTAGATAGCGATTCAAACAGGGTTGTTAAACAATTTCAACCAGAGGTCATACGATCTCCTATCACCAAAGAAGCTGCCGATAAAACGCGTGAGTATTTGACTTCAACCGTCACATCCGATATAGGAACAGGGAGGAAATTTCAATTAAATGACTATCAAGTATCTGGTAAATCAGGCACTGCCCAAATACCAGACCCAAACGGAGGAGGATATTTAACTGCTTCCAATGAATATTTGTTTTCCTTCTTGGGAATGGCTCCAGCTGATGATCCCGAATTGATTGTTTATGTAGGAGTGGAAGAACCAAGTTTACCACCAACAGAAACTGGATCTATACCTGTTTCAAAAGTGTTTAAACCTGTTATGAGGGATAGTTTGAAATACCTAAATTGGATAAACGATGATAGCATAAAAAGATAACCTCTAGCTGTACCGAAGAACTGTTATCTTCCATATAGATAGGTATATAAAAGACTATTCCTTTCAATATCATGCCTCCACGTTTGATATTATTCTTTGAAATGTAATCGCTATCACCTTATCTGCCGTACTGATACATGGACTGGATGGTTGGGGAAAAGAAGGAGTGTCCGATATTAGGAACAACGCAAGAACCATAATCCACACTCTTTTATCTGATATTATTGATATATTTATTTTTTTAAAAATTTGTTGGATAACGTCTTCAAAATAAACGTGTCACCTTTATTTCTATGGCAAGCCTAGAGGATGAAGTTACACATCACATAGATTATGACTTAAGTAGTCATTAAAATTGGGGTATGAATATTTTTTACTTGTTATATTTAGAGCACAAGATAAGATATCGACAAAGTTATTGAAAAAACTACTTTTATTTATGTTTCTGGAGGAAGTACTTTTTTCTTATTAAAAGAAGAAAAAAAGAAACATGCTGATAAAGTCATTAGGAAAGAAATAAATAACGAAATAGTTTATATTGATGAGATTAACTTGATTCATGAATTATATATTACGTATAGTAAAGAAAAGAAAGAACAGGAGAAGGTATTTAACAATTGATAAACTCTGAGAAACGGAGTAACATTTAAAATTTATTCGGCTAAAGTTACTCGACAATTTGGCGTTCACCTGTAATAAGATCAGCGCTCTTCTTTGCGTTTAAAAGCAAGGTTGTTGATGTGGAATTTTCTTGGCATAAATGAGTGGGTTAAAAAAGGAGCATGTAGGCTAGAAAGATTTTGATGAAATAGCTTCAGAGCTGTATCATGAAAAACGAGCCCTACAGTGGGAATTGAAAAAGGAAATATACTAATGCCGGAAAAAATGAGGGTTTAACTGGTGGCTTTCCATCGGTTTAACCGTTATTGAAGTGTAGGGTGCAAGGATATACTTATAGAATTGAATAGATTAGTTAAAAAAATGGTCAGAAAAGTATCTCTTGAGGTGGGTAACGGTAATAAGAGTACACATTTCTTTTTATATTATTCTCGAAGTATATTATTTTACATAATTTTAAAAGTTGAGGAGATTAAAAGATGTTTAACATTTTAGGACTGGTCTTCATGTTTCTTGGTATATATTATATCCGTCATTCATCAGGTATGGGAACAGTTTCAGGCTTTCTGTTTAAAATGGGAGTTATATTCGCTGTAGGTGGAGCTAGTTTGATCTTAGGGCCATTTCTTTATAAAAGGTATTTGGAAATAAAAAGAAAATCCATGATGTTAACTGGAAAACATATAGTAGCAGACGTGACAGGTGTAACGATTAATTATGGTATTAAGTTAAAAGGGTTTGGAGCTAGGAATACGAGTACGGGGCAGTCCCCATATCAAATAGTAGCAATGTGGACGGATCCGACCACATTCGAAAAGTATGAGTTTATTAGTCAAAATATTTGGAAGAACCCTTCCGGTCAACTTCCTGCTCAGGTGGATGTTTACATAAATAGACGGCGCCCTAATAAATCAAATTATATGGATGTCCACTTTCTTGGAAAATCATACTTAGGACTCCCGAAATCCGATGTAAAAAGCAACATCATTTTGATTGCTTTCGTTGTATTTATTCTTTATCAATATATGAAAATGATGAATAGATTGTAAGAAACACACAAGATTACTTAAATATAGAAACGGCAGATAGCAAAAATATTAAAGGAAAAAGAGTTTAGAATTTGATGTTAAACTACTTACAATGTTTTCTACTGACATAAAAGGATTGCAGTTATCATCACCACCAAACGAAACATCAAAAATTGGATTCAAAATTTATTACAAAGGAATTGTAATTGAGATACGATACTTTTGGAAACATAAAATAGATATGTGAGTGCGAAGGATTGTATGGACACAAAATATAATAAAGTCATAATGAGCTTTCAATCTGTTAGTATTGTTTCTATATAATTTTGTTTGCTTGTATTATCGTTGACCCTAACAAGCTAAATATAAATCAAAAGCTCAAAAGAGTGCAACGCTTGTACAGAAAGAAGGGACACAAACAAAAAACAGAAATTAAAAATTATCAGGTTGGAACCTTTGGAACCATAGTTTTAAGTCTTCTCTAATTCCATAAAAGAGGCAATAACAGAAGATTAGATAATTGACGTCATTCAAGGTTAACCCTTTTTCAAGTGAAAAACATATTAAACATTATTCAACAAATGCGGGTAATAACGGAAGATCAGCCGATGATCTCTGACTATTTCCTTCTTTAATTATTGGTCAATGAAATGGAATATTGGAAACTTAAAATACTTTAACTTCGTCTAAGTATCATTCCAAAACAATAAAAATAAATTAACTTTAGTCAGGAGTTGATTATCATCGAATTACATAGTTCAATTTATGAGGTCTTAAATGAGTATATAAGTCTTTGGACAGAAAGATTACCGAATCAGCTAGAGGGATTATATTTACACGGTTCAATTGTACTTGATGCTTATATTTATGATTCAAGCGATATAGATTTTGTTGTTATAACAAAAAATCGCTTAACAGAAAAAGAGATTCAAATACTAACAGATATTCATAAGGTGATTGCCGACAAATTTGTTAAACCCGAGATGGACGGTTTGTTTATTGTTTGGGAAGATTTAGGGGAACTACGTCCTACCGATAATACATCCCTCCCTTACTATAATGGAGGCAAGATAGGATTTTATACGCATTTTAATCCAATTACATGGTGGCTCTTAAAAAAGAAAGGAATAAGTTTACTAGGTTCAGATATAACAGAAAGATCTTTTAATATTAGTTCCAACTTACTAACTTCGTATGTATTAGAAAATATGAATTCTTACTGGGCAGGCAGGGTCATAAAAATTGAGAATTCAATAGAACAAATAAAAAACTTGCCAACCACAGATATCGATGAAGAAGTTGAATGGACCGTTCTAGGATTGTTGCGTCAATTCTACACCTTAAAGGAATTAAGTATAATTTCAAAGTTTGAAGCAGGTGAATATGGCTTGTTAAATCTTCCAAGAGAATGGCATAACATAATCAATGAAGCTTTAAATATTCGAAGGAAAATAAATGAAACCGTTTTCAATTCTGATGAGAAACGAATTAACGAAACCTTGAGCTTTTCTAAGTATTTGATTCAACATTGCAATAGCATTCAACAAACTTATTAATTTGATGGGTGTCACTTGCTTTTTATATTTTTATTAACGTGACATTATTTATCAAGGATCAGATTTCTGGTAATTTATATTATGATTTAGCTATGAATGCTATCAATCGTACGACACTTGGAATGGCAAGGGAATTAAAAGACTTCAACGTGTCAGCACTTGCAGTTTGCCCAGGTTGGATGAGGACAGAAAGAGTTAGAGATTCAGGTTTTGGACCAGAGGATGGAACAACCGAAACAACAGCGTATGTAGGTCGTGCGGTTGTGGCATTGGCAACAGACAAAATTAAAAATCGTTCTAGGGATTCATGGTGTGGGCAATTAAATTCCCATTCCCTGGCAATTAAGAGGCTGAGGAAACATTAGAACAAGTAGCTAAAAGAGAATTATTTGAAGAGAAAGGTTAACAGCTATTTACTTGTTCCATGTAACAGGTGTTTATCAACTCAGTACACGATTGGATTTTTGAAGAGAATACTGCTAAACCGTATGAGATTCTATGTGGTGATTTTAATGATGATCCGGATTCAAGTATTTATCAATACTTAACTAATAATCTTTGGATAGATGTCGCACAATTTATAGAAGGGGTAGCGTCAGGAAAATGCGGATTTACAACGTTAAGGAAATCCAAATATAAAAAGCCTAATTTCTCCGTGTGAGAAATTAGGCTTTAGTTACTTCATAAAGCGCCATTTTCTTGAATAAAATAACGTTGTAACATCCCAAGCCATCATGTGATCATTCATTTACACAAAATAAATACTCCAAGCCAGCCAGAAACGTTTCACGCCACCAGAGAACATCGTGGCCTCCGCTAAATACATCATATTTTACGTCGTAACCCTTATTCATAAGTGTTTGGTAAGTGATTAAATTCGCTTTTTGCAAGTCCTCCATTTCAAGTCGCCCTGCATTCATATAGATACGAATTGGTAGTCTAGGTATGGACTCTAGATAATCAACCGACCAATACTTGTCGTGGTATTCTCCTGTTTTTTTTCGGTTAAAAGAACCTGATTGTGAAAGGACTTTTCCAAAAAGATCTGGATGATGGACTGCAGCATAAAAGGATGCCAAACCACCCAGGCTTGCCCCGCATAAAGCGGTTTGTTGAGGGTTATGGCTAACATTGAAGTTACTTTGAATCCAAGGGAGTAATTCTTGGGTTAAAAATGCATTAAACGAGTTATTCCCATTAAATTCATTAGAACGATCAGGACTATCTACACCAACCATTATTGTTGGAGATAGTTTGCCCTCTTCATGCAAATAATCAATCATATTGGCAACAGGAACAGCTTCTGTATATTGAGACCCATCAAAAATAATTAGTAGATTCTTCGGTGTATCAACGTTTTTAATAGGATCATAGCTCCAAAGGTTTCGCTGATTATTTAATCGCTCACTGGTGAAGGTGTGTTTCACAATATTAGGGTTCTTAGAAGGGAAATCCACAGAATGAATAGCTTCGTTGAAAGTCAAGTAAGACAACTCAGTATTATTTTTTTGTTTGTCGGTTGGTGATTCAGAAAAAATCATTTTACTAGGGTTTAACGGATCTGTCACAAAATGTTTAAAGCGTTCTCCCCAATTGTCTCCATAGTTATCATTGACGGAAAAATAATAGGTGCTAGCTAGAGGATGACTTATTTTAAAGGATTTTACCCAAATATGGGAGCCCTCTAACTTAACCATTTCACCCTTCTCTAACTCCCATCCCGGGAAACTTCCTAAAATATGAACCGAATTTGTCCCTTGATTCCCAAAATATATAAAATGGATATAAACCCCGTCATTGTCAGTTTCAATGATCGGTGTACCCCTCGATTTAATTGTTTCATATAACTCGTTATCGCTGTTTTGGCCGTAAAATGGACTCTGAACCTCTTTAATTTCCATATAACCCCTCTTTTCATCCCAAAATAATTACTCTCAATATTCTTCAACAATTTCTCTTTGTTTCCTTCAATATAAAGCGAACATTTTTGACTCTTTTGCCACAACCCCTTATAACATCATCTGCACAATAATCTTCAACAATATGGCCCTTTTCTTGATAATGGGGTAAGGAAGGACTATTTGTTCTCTTCTGATAGCTTTCTATATAATGAAGCTCTAGACACATTTGTAATTTCACAAATTTGATTTACAGTCATATTTCCTTCTTTATATAGCTTTACTGCATAATTCATTCCTGCGTGATTTTTATGATACCTTATATCTGAACTCAGTATCAATTTATAAGTCCTTAAAAAGGCATTGTAGATATAGGTAGGAAGAGAAAGCACATCTTATGTAAAAGAAATAGCAAGAGGTTCAATTGCAGAACAGTTTTGATTAAATATAGAAACGGAAACATATTATCTATGGAATATGTTTGTAAATTACACAAGAGATTATAGAGGCTTTGAAAATGGTATTAAAATAAAACCAACAATATGGGATGAACCAAAACTCGGATCATCTCGTTATGATATGATGTACGCAAACTTATATCAAAAATTCAATATTGAAAAGCGCAAAACTAGGCAATTACTATTAGATGTTTAAACAAGAGTATTGAAGTTTGATTATTATCGAATTAAGAAAACTCTAGAAGGTTCTAGTATTTACTTAGATATTTATAATCCTAAATGGGACTTATTAAATAATCAGCTTTTTCAAGGAGTTGTAATAGATCTACATCAAGATAAACTATTATATAATAGAGCAAAATTTCTACTTTTAATAATTGCTTAGCGATACAGGAGTTAATGAACTTTAGTAATAGCTGTGAAAAGCATGAAATTGTATGATAAGTGAAATAAAATGATTATGCAAAAGCAGCTTATAACATTGCGTAGATTTTAAAAGTTAATTCGAGAAAAAACACCTGAATATTCGTTTCAACATTCTGGTGTTAACGTTCAATACTTCATAATGATCTAATACAAAAAAGAGAGGAGTATAGGAGTTTATTCTTTTATGGAATTTTAGTTTATACTTTTGTGCAACTCGTCAGAAGAGAAGACCTGTTTGTTGTGGCTCTCTTAAGATTTTTATCTAGTTTACATAATATATATTATAGAAAGTCGAATAAAGATATGATATTTAGTCTCATATCAAAAGTATACTACTTATAGTGAGACGGAATGAAAAAATATAGATTTATTCAGTTAGCTTCATTAAATTTATAAAATCTTATATTAATAATTGTATCTCACTAATAATTATTCCAGCAGCAATATTTTTTCTGTTATGGTAAATCTAATTTAACCAAAAGAAATTCTACATGTCCTTTTAATTTGGCTCATTTCGTATACATTGTGGCTATTTCACCTGATTTTTGACTAAATCCTCCATTTCATTTTATTAAAACTGGATGATCGGCTC
This sequence comes from Bacillus sp. 2205SS5-2, assembly GCF_037024155.1. NCBI lineage: Bacteria > Bacillati > Bacillota > Bacilli > Caryophanales > Bacillaceae > Bacillus > Bacillus spongicola. The sequence continues at coordinate 117,501 of NZ_JAYKTS010000001.1, read as the reverse complement.
TTATAGAATTTTGGGTTTTTCCTACTTAAACTCGTTTTTAATTTTCAGCAGTCATTTGATTAATCGAATGACTGCTTTCACTCAATATATTTTATTGATTTTTAGTTTACATAACAATGTTATTATCATCCTTCTTTTTCTATGAAAAAGCTAGTTATTTACTTGCTGCCAATATATTCAGCTTGAGGTCGATAAATGCGGTTATTCTCTGCTTGCTCTAAAACATGCGCACTCCACCCTACAATACGACTGGCGGTAAAAGTAGGTGTAAATAACGTTGATGGCAATGCAATGGATTTCATTATCGCTGCCGCATAAAATTCTACATTTGTATATAGTGATCTTCCTGGTTTTAACTCATTCAGGACCTTAATGGCCACATTTTCGACAGTCATGGCAAGATCTAACCATTCATCCTCCCCTTCTACTTCTAGCAGTGATTCACGAAGTGCGACGGCTCTCGGGTCATGCGTTTTATAGACCCGATGGCCAAATCCCATAAGTTTCTCTCCACTTAATAGCTTTTTACGAATCACCGGTTCTGCTTTTTCAGCTACCCCTATTTCTGATAATAAGGAAATAACTCCCGAAGGTGCACCACCGTGAAGAGGTCCTTTCATTGTCCCAATGGCAGATGTGATTGCGGAAACTAAATCCGATTCAGTTGATGCTGTGACTCTTGCAGAGAATGTTGAAGCATTCATTCCGTGTTCTAATGTTAATACCATGTAGGTTTCTAATGCTTTTATCTGTGCGAGCGTTGGTTTTTCTCCTGTTAACATATATAAATAGTTTTCGACATGATCAAACTGTGGATTAGGCTCAATTATTGATAATCCCTTCTCTTTTCGATGCCAATAGGCTATTATACTAGGGATCATAGCCGTTAGTTTAATGGCCTCTGCGATGGTCGGTTTCCATTGATATTCTTGCGTTCCCTCAGCGGATATGACGGTTCTAAGCATGCTCATCGAGTCCATATTTGTAGGTAGATGTTCCATGAGTCTTTTGATTGTTGTCGATAGAGTTCGCTGACAACTCATTTCAGCTTTTAATGCAGCTAATGATTCCACTGACGGTAAGTGTCCATACCAAAGTAAATATGATACTTCCTCGAATGAATACTGCATGGCTAATGAATGTACATCGATACCTCTGTAAATCAACCTCCCTTTCATCCCATCAATCGCACTAATTCTTGTTTGAGCTGCTACGACTCCCTTTAATCCTTCAATAAACATAATCGTTATCCCCTCCTTTTGTTAATAATAGTGTATAATAATTTGTTAATTAAGAATATTGAATATTTTTAATTAACTTGATAATATTTGTTAATAAGGAGGAACAAAATGGAATTTACTTGGATGAAAACTTTCTTACTCGCTGCTGAAATAGGAAATTTCCGAAAAACCGCTGACGCATTATATATTTCACAACCAACCGTCACTGTACATATAAAGCAATTAGAAAAAGAGTTAGGAGTGTTATTGTTTCAGCGCGAAGGAAAGAAAATCAAATTGACAGAAGCTGGTCGTCGCTATTACAAGCACGTGAAGAAGCTACTTGCGGTGCATGAACAAGCTCGACAAGATCTCCAATCTTTTACTCAAGGCTATACCACTGAGCTAATACTGGCGATTTCGCCGCTCATTGCAGACACGATTCTCCCTTATGTCTTAAAGCAGTATGTCAAAAAACATCCTGATGTCGAAGTTTCTGTCCAGATTATTGATTCTGTCGATATTGAAAATGCCGTATTCTCAGAGAACGTGGATTTGGGTCTTTCAGTCCTTGAGAGTTACCATCCAGACTTAGAAACTACTCTTCTTTCTAAAGATAAGATCATCTTAGTAGCCCCACATGATGGCAGAGATTTTGAATCTGCTTACCCGCTAGATGAAGAAGAGATTTTATCAACCAATCGCTTGCTCACACATAATCATCCTGGTTATTGGGAAGCACTTTGTAAAAAAATAATGCATATTTATCCGAAAACGAAGATGATGAAGGTTTCCCATTCTCATATAACTAAACGATTTATCGTGGAAGGGCTAGGGGTTTCTTATCTTCCGTCTTCTACTGTCAGAAGAGAGTTATTAGAAGGGAGATTATTGGAGGTCGAGTCAAAAATAGTTCCCCTTCCTGAAGCTGAAACTTTTGCAATTATGAAGTATCGACATCAGAAGCAAAGCGAATTTTTGGCGTTTCTTTCTCAATTCAGACTTTAATCAATGGAGAATTTCTGAAGTATTTACAAAAAGAAATAACTAGTCTCAAAGAGTTTTCGTTTTGCTTAAAGACATCCGCTTTTCGTTGTTTTTGAATACGGAATTTGTATAAATCCCCGCGCTATGTCATTCTTCTTCGTCATCGATCATGGAATTTACTTTGAACATAGAATTGAATTGACGTTTTGTTTGATTGTTATTATGACGAGAGAAAATTTACGGTCAACTTAGGATAATCTCCCTACACCAGTACTTCTCGTCTAGGACGTGAAGCCCTACATTTTTTAACGAATTTATTAATCTAGGACAAGTCAAGAATAGTTGGCATTGTTTGAAAATGAAACTATGACATTGACCCAAGAATACGGAACGAATACAATAAAACTATTCAATAACTCTATTGAATAGTTGAGGTGATAGTAAATTGGTTGATGAAAGAATATTAAAGGACCGGTTATATCAAGAGTTCGCTCGTATCGGAAAAAGTCTCTCAAGTCCGAAAAGGTTAGAAATAATAGATCTCTTATCACAAAGTCCAAAATCAGTTGAACGATTAGCTAAAAGTACAGGCATGACTGCTGCCAATGTGTCACAACATTTGCAGACGCTCCATAACGCCAGATTAGTTAATTACACTAAACAAGGGAATTTCGTTATCTATGAACTTGCCGATTCTAAGGTATCAGATTTTATGAGTTCTTTTCATAGTTTATCTGAGAAACAATTGGTTCAAGTACAATCTATTAAAAAAGAATTTCTCAATCCGCAATTAGAGATGGAGAGGCTATCGCTATCAGATTTAAAAATTCGGATGGAATATGGAGAAGTTTTGCTATTAGATGTACGACCAAAAGATGAATATGAACAAGCTCATATTCCAGGTGCAATATCCATTCCGATTGAAGAGCTTCAAAAAAAGCTAGCATCTCTGCCATCTAACAAAGATGTCATCGCTTATTGCAGAGGGCCCTATTGTTTAATGTCAGTTGTAGCTGTTGAGTTATTGAAAACAAAAGGGATTAATGCATTTCGATTAGATAAAAGTGTTCAAGATTGGAAGCAATTTAATATGCAGGAAGAGAGAAATTAAGAATTTTTTATTGAATGCCAGTTCTAGGTGAACAGGGGCTTTCCTTCAAATCAAATCTAATGTAAACTACAACGTTTAGGAGGACATAGTTATGGTAGAATTCAACATATGTCATAATTTAGCACCTTCGGAAAGAGGTCTGAGTGTTATCAAATAAATTTGCTGGAACAAAAGGGATGGAATATCAAGCAGCTTTGATACAAAGTTACATTGATTCTCCAGAAAAGCAGAAACAACTATATCGAAAGACGCTGTTCATCGTTGTCCTTTCTCAAATTTTTGGAGGAGCTGGTCTTGCAGCGGGAGTAACGGTTGGAGCCCTCCTCGCTCAAGATATGTTAGGTACAGATAGTTTTGCCGGGGTTCCAGTAGCACTATTTACTCTCGGTTCTGCTGGAGCTGCTCTACTAGTTGGTCGCCTATCCCAACGTTTTGGACGTCGTTCAGGTCTTGCAACGGGATTTTTAACCGGGGGTATTGGAGCGATTGGAGTTGTGATTTCTTCCTTAAACGGAAATGTTTTTCTGCTTTTTGCCTCCTTATTAATATATGGTGCAGGAACTGCAACGAACTTACAAGCACGTTATGCGGGTACAGACTTAGCTCAACCTACTCAGCGAGCAACAGCAATCAGTATTGCGATGGTTTCAACCACATTTGGTGCTGTTGCCGGTCCAAACTTGGTTGGGGTCATGGGCCGATTTGCTTTGTCCATCGGTGTTCCTGCTCTAGCAGGTCCTTTCATTCTTGCAGCAGCAGCCTATATTTCTGCTGGTTTGATACTAATAATTTTACTTCGACCTGACCCGCTTATAGTTGCAAAAGCTATTGCAACTATAAAAAAAGAAGATGAGGTAAATGTATTTGAATCGGATTCTGAAATCTTACCACTAAATAGTCGCGGAGTCGTTGTTGGGGCCACGATCATGGTCTTAACTCAAATTGTTATGGTAGCCATAATGACAATGACCCCTGTACATATGGGCCATTATGGACATAGCTTAAAAGAAGTAGGACTTGTAATCGGGTTCCATATAGGTGCTATGTACCTCCCTTCACTCGTGACTGGTATCCTCGTGGACAAGATTGGACGGACAATAATGGCAATCGCTTCTGGAGTCATTCTACTAGCTGCCGGGGTGATAGCAGCAGTTGCACCTTCTGATTCTTTAATAGTATTGATTTTCGCACTTATTTTGCTAGGACTTGGTTGGAACTTTGGATTAATTAGTGGTACAGCCCTCATAGTGGATTCAACTCATCCAACCACCCGAGCTAAGACGCAAGGAGCAGTTGATGTCTTGATCGCGTTGGCTGGTGCATCTGGTGGAGTGCTTTCAGGGTTGATTGTTGCTCAATCGAGTTATGAGATCCTCTCATTTGTCGGAGCAACCCTTTCACTCCTACTTATCCCCGTTGTTATTTGGTCCCGAAGCAATCAAAATAAAGGATAAAATTTTCAAGAAAAAAGGAAATGAGGCATTATTTGACTTCATTTCCTTTTTATTTTGCTCTGTTCGGGTACATTGTGAGTCTTGGCACAAAGAAAAACAGACAATAAGGCTTTTTCTTACCTTTGATTTAGAAATCAAAAAAACCTTAATTGAAATAGACCGCGAAGTCACGCAATTCATGGGATTTAGTTTTATTCAAAGGCACAATTTTTGCGAAATCAACCTTTATTTAAATGCTTTATAAACATGTTTAACGTCTCACCGCTCAAGAAAATGATTAAACGATATTTTTTTCAGCAGTTTTTTAGCCTATAAGTACAGAAAAGTGCCCTTTTTCCCTCTTGAGAACGTTTGTTCTATTTAGAAATAAATGCTTTCTTCTCATCGAGGTTGTCAGCAGATGTAAATACATCTCTACACCGCTTCTCACTTATGATCAAGGTGATCTCGGGATGTGGAAAAGTACAGACCTATGAAAGGAATCAGCACGACTGTCCAGACCACAACACTAATTCTATTCATCTTTTCTTTGTAAAATCTCCCCAACACCTGTGTATTTGCGGAAATACCTGTAATTAGTATTAAAATAAGAATTTTATCCATATATTCAACATTTCCGTTAGGACACCTACCATGTGTTTGGGCATTATGTTTTACACAACTAGACACCTATCCTATTACTGTTTTGATTTTATTTAAGGTTGTTTTCACAACGTTTTTGGCTTTTCGAACCAGTCTATAAACGGTCATATAGCTTTGTTTCGGGCATCAATACGTCTACTCTTGATGGAATTCAACAGTGAAATAGACGATTTTATCAAAAATCAATATGAAATAGCCACTCTATCTACGACAAGTACCTTACTAAAATATGCTCATTTTACAAAACGAGAACATTTGTTCTGATATGAAAATATCATTCCTCTTAAACAGATCATGTTCTATTTATGAATTCCAAAAGTGAAATATCATTGGGGAAAGTATCACTCTGAATTTGCGCTACAGATTCTCAGTGCCTAAATCACCCATTCTTGTCTATTTTTAGCTGGTTTCGGATCACATGTTCAGCTCTACCTTGTTGATGCGCATATTTTTTTATATCAATTTGCCTATCTATTAACATAGAATGAGCTTCTTCAATCGTAACCCAACGGACATCGAGAATTTCATCTGGCTGCGAAATCTCGATTGCCCCACCAGATACTTCCGCAGTAAAAGTGAAAAAGACCACATGATGATTTTTTTCCTGAAAGAAAGCTTCGTGTATAGAAAGTACACCATTGACCCTTACATCATAACCGCTCTCTTCTTTTGTTTCCCTTATCGCTGCTTCCGCTAATGTTTCACCTACTTCTACCGCTCCACCGGGTAAGCTGTAGTCAAAAGATTCCCCGCGAACGTTCTTGACAATTAAAACCTTCGTTCTAGATTCATCTAAAATAAACGTGCTTGCTACATCGACTCGTTTCATGTGTCTACCTCCATTTTCATGTGTCTACCTCCATTTTGTAAATAGTCTCTTTACTCTTTAATCCTCTATTTTAAAAAAGTATTTCGTAATTGAAAAAAAGCAATCTAATAGATTCTTGACTGGGTTAAATAGTAATATTTTTTAAGAAAACAATCTTAGACAAAAAAGTCATCTCCTTGCTTTTTATCGAAGGCTCGTTTGATATATATCGTGGCTATTTCATTATATCTCCCATTTCACTGTTGAGTTCTATCAAAAATAAACGGGTTCGTAAAGCCACAATCTTTGCGAAAACACTCTTATCGAACTAACGAGATAATACTTGGTAACTACTCTTTCCTAGCAAATGATAGATAATAGATAGTACTGAAATATCTTGACTTATCTATTATCTATTATATAAATATCGTTATCTATAGTACGCTATTACTTGATTTTCGAGTAGTTTAATAACTAGCGATTTAAATAGATCATACTATCTTCGGGATTTACTCTTTCTATTAGCAGCTTTGAAAATTTAGTTGTTTGCTATTAGGTACTATTTTAAACTAGCTATCAGCTATCTTTATATAAGGCTCATTTCGTATACTTTGTTGCTAATGGCACAAAGAAAAAACAGGCAGTAAGGTTTTTTGACTGATTTTTTACTTTTTATCTAGAGATGGAAAAGTTTTCATTAGGAAAAGAGCATGAAGTCATACAAATCAGGTGGTATCTTCCTATTCGAATAGCCACAATCTTTGCGAAAACACCCTTATATAAAAAATAGAAAGCCTACTGAAGACTTCCTATTCCCTATCTTGCTATTCAATTAATGAAAAAAATCAAAATATTAATCTGCTTTATATGGTTTCCATTTCGCTTTTTGTAGCGACCAGCTATCTTCCTCATAAAACCAAAATGATTGTGCTAAACCAATTGAATCAGCATTGTATGCTCCGCTGATTTGTTGAGATCCTTTAAGTCCTTTTCCTTTTTTGTCTTTTATCTCAACGATTTCAAGGAAAGAATAGGGCGCAATCATTAATTTAGTTGGTTTGAGAAGTTTTCCATTTTTATAAATACCCAGTCGCCCATAATCTTCTTTTCGCTTTGACAAATCAACTTGAAACGATTGCTCGGTATCTAAAAAGTCAATCTGAGCCTGATAGTTTTCTTGGAATTCCCCTGAAATATGTAATGGTTTTGGAATAGTTATGTCAGTAATTTCATTATCTTTCGTGGTATGAAGGGCATAATTTGATAATCCCCCGCTCCCTCCAGTTGGACTTGAATAAAAGATGTCAAGCACCAAATCATGATTTAAATCTTCAAATTGAAGAGTGGGCTCATACCCCGGTTTATAGTCAATCTGTAGGTTTTCTCCTGATGCTGTTTGAACCGTTGACCATACTTCTTTAAAATATGGACTATCTTCATCATACGGTAAACCATATAAGGTTACTTTGTTGTTCACACCATCTCCCGTCACGTCTATCTCCCAAGAATCAATAAAAGATCCTTTTTCCGATTGATTTTCAACGGCATACGCAACGACGACAACATTAAGTGATAGGACAAAAAATGCCATAAAAGCATACAGCAACTCTTTATGCATACAGCTCTCTCCTTTTTGAAATAGTACGATACTTGTACTTTCTCCAGGAAAGGAATTTTTATGTAGTAGAGGGAATCTTTTTTATGTAGTAAGTGGCAATTGAATGGTCACTGTTGTTCCATGGCCTTCCTGACTTGAGAAGTTTATATTGCCTTTATGATGTTGGATAATATGATGACACATCATTAGTCCAAGCCCATTGCCTGTTTCTTTTGACGTAAAAAATGGCTTTCCAAGAAGATTGATCACTTCTTTTGATACGCCGCAACCTTCATCTTCTATTTCAATCAAGCAGACTGAATGGGTATGTCGGACTCTTATGTAAATAAAGCCTTTAAGAGGGATGGCCTCGATGGCATTTTTAATAATATTTATCAAGGCTTGTTTTATTTGATAAGGATCCCCAGAAATTATGACGGGGTTTTCGGTGAACTCAGTTGAAAACTGAACATGCTGTTTGAATGCTTCTGTGTCTAGCAACATTAATGTTTCCCGAATAATTTGTTGAATATCAAAGGTGACAATTTCTTTTTTAGTTGGCTTGGCTAAGAGCATCAATTCATTGGTAATTAAATTCATTCTCTCCACTTCTGTTTTCATTATCTCTAAATAAACAGGATCATATGTACCTGAGATCATTAAATCTAAGAATCCTTTGATCGTTGTTAACGGGTTGCGGATGTCATGGGCAATTCCAGCTGCTAATTTGCCGACAGCTGCCAGTTTTTCATTCGCAATGAGGGCTTCTTCCATTCGCTTTCGATCGGATATATCACGAGACAGCAATACATACTCATCGAAGGGTTGAGAGCCTTCTTTAGTAGGTACAATGACAAATACCGATTCTAACCAGATCTCCTTTCCATCCATGGTGACCATTCGATATTGTATAAAAGAATAACGCTTATAGGTGTCCTTTTCATGATCGATCCAGCCTTCCCAATCCTCTTTGTGAATCAATTTCTTGCAATTTTGACCAGTAAAATAATGACTAGGATAACCAAGAATAGATTCGACATTCGGAGAAACATAGGTAATGTTTCCTTTGAGGTCAAGTATGGTTAATATCGCTTTCTGGGGCGTATCGTTAAAGGAAGAAATAAAAAAGTCTTTCGTCTTAATCGGGTGACTAGCTGAAAAAAATAAATCATCCATATTGACTCATCTCCTAAAAGCAATGAAATTTTAGTATTTATATCTATAGTATCATAATCTTTTTCAAGAATAACATTTTTCCTTGAAGATAAATCTATTGACCTACCTATTATCGCATAAAAGCGACTGTACCGCTAATGTAAACGGTTTTCCGTAATAGTAGGTATAACTATACTAATGAAATTAATTTCGGCATTAAGCGTCTTTGTGAGGGTTTTTATAACCTAAATGAAAATATGTTTTTGTTAGCGCTCACTATGTTTGATTTAATTTTCAACTAACAAAAAAAACGCTTGGAAGATGTTCAAGCGTTTTTTTTGAAGGCTCTTTTCGTATATATGGTTACTCCTGACACAAAGAAAAAAAAGGCAGTAGGATTTTTTCGATTGATTTCTTCTTTTTTAGCTAAAAATGTAGAATTTTTCATTTGAAACGAGAACGAAATCATACAAGTCAAGGGATTCCTTTTTATTCCAAAAGCGACAATCTTAGCGAAAACAGCCTTTGTGAATAATGGTAAGTTACCTATTCATTTATGATTACATAATAGTTATTTCTTATGTTCACCGGGATTTAATTTAATCCAAGATTCGATCGTTTTGCCAGCATCGTCTTCATCAAGAACAAAAGACCCGTTGCTGTAGCGGTCGTTGTTTCTCAGTTCAGACATCCTTATTTCTTCTATGATGCCCTTGGTAGTTGCGATGCACACGGTGTCGCCTAGATGAACGAGTTGCACCCCCGTTATGCGATGCGGATTCGCTTTCAATTCTCGTAGCATGATGAGTCCACGTTTTGCTCGAGTCGATTTTTCAAATTCAGCTAACTTCATTTTCTTAACCGCTCCACGCTGTGTGACAATAAATATTGAAGGGGTATCATCCTTCGATATCATCTTCCCGGCGACAACGAAATCATCTTCTTTTAAATTAATTCCTTTTACCCCCGCTGCACGAGGTCCTACAGTGGTGATTTCTTCCTCTGAGAACCAAAGCCCATATCCATTCTGGGTAGCTAAGAATATATCCTCCTCACCTGTTGTAACGTGCACGTCAATAACTTCATCATCACCCTTTAAATTAATCGCAACAAGGGGTTTTGAGTAGCGTTGTGCTTGGTAAGAGCTTAATTCTGTTTTCTTGGTCATTCCGTTTTTCGTGACGAATAATAAAAAGTGTGGCGTGTTAAAATCTTTTACCGGAATAGCTTTCACAATCTGTTCATCTCGGTCGATGCTAATGAGACTTGCTACGTGTTGGCCGAGGTCTTTCCAGCGAATATCAGGTAATTCATGGACTGGAAAGAAGAGGTAATTACCTTTATTCGTGAATACAAGAAGTTTATTCGTTGTATTGATTTCGAATTGAGTCAATAAGCGGTCAGCTTCCTTCATCGCCAAGTCTTGTCCATTTGAAGCGGCATAGGAACGGAGACTAGTACGCTTGATATACCCTTCCTTTGTAATAGAAACCATAACATCCTCAGATGCTACGAGGACTTCTAAGTTAATTTTCAGTTCTTCAATTTCAGCTTGAATTTTGGTTCGACGTTCATCATTAAATTTCTTTTTGATCGCTCTTAATTCACTTTTGATCACCGAAGCCAATTTTTTCTCGCTTTGAAGAATTGTTGAAAGCTCTTCGATAATTTTTGCAAGTTCATCTGCCTCTTGTTGGAGAGCCGTGATATCAGTATTTGTTAATCGATAAAGTTGTAAAGAAACAATGGCTTCAGATTGTGCTTCCGTAAAGTCAAATTGTAATTGAAGGTTGTTCTTTGCATCTTTTTTATCTTTAGAAGCCCGAATTGTGGTGATGACTTCATCTAAAATCGATAAGGCTTTCATTAGGCCTGCTACAATGTGATCGCGGTCTTTCGCTTTTTGTAAATCATGCTGAGATCGTTTAGTGACCACTTCTTTTTGGTGGGCAATATAGGCATCTAATAGTTCTCTCAGCCCCATTAACATCGGGCGGCGTTTATGAATGGCTACCATGTTAAAATTGTACGCTATTTGCAAATCCGTGTTTTTATAGAGGTAATTGAGGACTCCAGTCGCATCCGCTTCACGTTTTAGTTCGACTACGATTCGAAGTCCAGTTCGGTCCGTCTCATCTCGGACCTCTGCCATGCCTTCTACTTTGCGGTCGACACGGTACTCATCGATTCTTTTTACGAGATTGGCTTTGTTTACTTCAAAGGGAATTTCTGTAATCACAATTTGTTGTTTTCCACCTCGCATATCTTCAATAGCGGCTTTTCCACGAATGATAAACTTTCCTTTCCCTGTTTCATACGCTTTTTTAATTCCGTCTGTTCCCTGAATGATGCCACCGGTTGGAAAGTCAGGGCCTGATATAACCTTCATTAACTCGTCCACCGTACAGAAGGGGTTGTCCATTCTCATAATGGCTCCGTCAATGACCTCCCCCAGTTGGTGAGGAGGGATATCGGTTGCATAACCTGCCGAGATTCCGGTCGATCCATTTACCAATAAGTTCGGGAAACGCGCAGGAAGAACAGTCGGCTCTTTTGCGGTATCATCGAAATTCGGAATAAATTCTACGGTGTCTTTTTCAATGTCTCGTAGAAGTTCCGTTGAAATGGCAGATAAACGCGCTTCTGTATAACGCATGGCTGCGGGTGGATCCCCGTCAATACTTCCGTTATTACCGTGCATTTCAACTAAGTATTTACGTACTTTCCAGTCTTGGCTCATTCGAACCATAGCATCATAGACAGATGTATCTCCATGAGGATGGTAATTACCAATAACGTTTCCGACCGTTTTGGCAGATTTTCGGAAGCCTTTTTCATGTGTATTGCCTTCAAAATGCATGGCATAAAGAATTCTTCGCTGAACCGGTTTCAATCCGTCTCGAGCATCAGGTAAAGCTCGATCTTGAATAATATATTTACTATAACGCCCAAACCGGTCGCCAAGCACTTCCTCTAGCGGCATGTCTTGATATATCTCTTGTTGTGACATGTTCTATTCCTCCTCTGCGACCGTAACTGTTTCATTTTCTAATATACTTGCATCATCTTCTAAACCAAAAGCTACATTGCTTTCGATCCATTTCCGTCGCGGTTCAACTTTATCACCCATCAAGGTGGTTATCCGTTTTTCAGCACGGGCTGCATCGTCAATTCTGACTCGAATTAAGGTTCGTGTAGATGGATCCATGGTGGTTTCCCATAATTGATCGGCGTTCATCTCACCTAGTCCTTTATATCGCTGAATGATATAACCACGTCCGACTTTCTTTATGGCTGATTGCAACTCATCTTCGGTCCAGGCATATTCAATAATTTCTTTTTTTCCGGTTCCTTTACTAACTTTAAATAAAGGTGGAAGTGCGATAAAGATTTTTCCTGCTTCTAATAAAGGTCTCATATATTTATAAAAAAAGGTGAGCAATAACACTTGTATATGAGCACCATCTGTATCGGCATCTGTCATAATGACAATTTTATCGTAATTCGTATCTTCTAAATTAAAATCATGTCCAACACCCGCACCAATAGCATGAATAATCGTGTTAATCTCTTCATTTTTGAAAATATCTTGGAGCTTGGCTTTTTCCGTATTGATAACTTTTCCACGTAGAGGCAAAATGGCTTGGAATTTTCGGTCTCTTCCTTGTTTGGCTGAGCCTCCGGCGGAATCACCTTCAACTAAATATAATTCATTTCGCTGAGGATTACGAGATTGGGCTGGTGTAAGCTTTCCTGATAACACCGTTTCCGAGCGCTTCCGTTTCTTTCCGCTTCTAGCTTCTTCCCGTGCTTTTCGTGCAGCTTCTCTTGCTTGTGCCGCTTTGACCGATTTCTTAATTAGCAAGTTACTCATATCTGGATTTTCTTCTAAGAAATATTGCAAATGCTCACTCACTACAGCGTCAACGGCTGATCGTGCTTCACTTGTCCCAAGCTTCCCTTTTGTTTGTCCCTCAAATTGAAGGAGTTCTTCTGGAATTCGAACAGAAATTACGGCAGCAAGTCCTTCACGGATATCGGCACCTTCTAAGTTTTTATCACGGTCTTTCAGCAAACTGACTTTTCGTGCGTATTCGTTGATAACCCTAGTCATCGCCGCTTTTGCTCCAGATTCATGAGTTCCACCATCTTTGGTTCGAACATTATTAACAAACGAAAGAACATTTTCAGAGAATCCATCATTAAACTGGAAAGCATAATCGACTTCAATATTAATGTTCTCTCCTTCAAATGAGACAACTGGATGTAACGAATCTTTGCCTTCATTTAAATATTGAACGAATGCTTCAATGCCATTCTCATAGTGAAATACCTCTTGAGCAGTGTGTCGTTCATCGATGATTTCAATTTTTAACCCCTTTAAAAGGAAAGCAGATTCCCGGAGCCTTTCACAAAGAGTATCGTAATTATAAGTGGTTGTACTAAAGATGATTGGATCGGGTTTAAAGTGGAGAGTTGTCCCCGATTGTTTAGCCTTCCCGATTTTTTCGAGCGTAGTAACTGGCTTTCCTCCATGTTCAAATCGCTGTTCATATTGAAAGCCATCTCTTTGGATGGTCACGGTTAACCATTCAGATAATGCATTCACAACTGAGGCACCGACTCCGTGCAGACCTCCACTTGTTTTATAGCCACCCTGGCCAAATTTCCCGCCCGCGTGAAGGACAGTTAAAATTATTTCAGGTGTTGGTTTGCCCATTTTATGCATTCCAGTCGGCATTCCTCGACCATCATCTTTTACGGAAATACTATTATCTTTATGTATGATGACACGTATGTGATTCCCGTGTCCGGCAAGTGCTTCGTCAACTGAATTATCTACAATTTCATACACAAGATGGTGAAGTCCTCTTGTATCAGTTGACCCTATATACATTCCTGGTCTTTTTCTGACAGCTTCTAAGCCTTCAAGCACTTGTATGGCATCATCATTATAATCCATGGTTTCTTTTTCTTTGGCCACGAACATTCCCCTTTCAACCTTCTCTGGTGTGCAGTTTAGTTAGCGTAAAGTATAAAAAGTACAATATAAGAACAATTGTTCGCTAACTCATCTTACCATAAAATCTGCAACGGTCTATGCTTTATTTTACTGCTTTATTTGAATTTGGCAAATGCAATTTCTTTAATAGCATGGACTTTACATTCCTTTTTTAATAAAAATACACAAAAAAAACAAGGGATAGAATCCACATTCCCTTGTTTTTTTCTTCATTTTGTAAGTGCATGCTCCACTTTAATACAGCGGTCCATAATAACGGTATACCCTTTTTTGGATAAAAACTGATAGGCTTCTTCATTCATCACACCTAACTGTGACCAAAATACATCTGCCTCAATTTCGTCAAATTCTTTTGCAAGTTGAGGTAAATACTCAGAACGACGGAAAATATTGACGATGTCCACTGGATGAGTAAGTTCTTTTAAGGAGGAAAGGCTTTTCTCACCTAGAACTTTGTCGACCATCGGATTGACGGGGATGATTGTATAGCCCGCTTTTTGCATGGCTTCTGAAATCATATATGACGTACGTTCTGGGTTGTCACTTAGCCCAACAACCGCAATTGTTTTCGCCTTTTGTAAAATCGTTTTTATCTCATCTCTTGAAGGATTCTCCATCATCGTCTCACTCCTGTTTTTTATTCTTTTATTAGTCCTTTATTGGTAAGAAACGCTTTTGCTACAGATTCATAGGTTTCTTTATCTAAATCGACTTTTGCATTCATTTCACGCATATCCTCTTCCGAAATCTGACCCGCTAAGTCATTCAGTAAATCTTCTAACTCAGGATAGGCTTCTAATGTTTCTTCTCTCACGACCGGTGCAGCATAGTACGGAGGAAATAACCCTTTGTCATCTTTTGTTGATATTAAGTCATAGCGATCGATTCGGGCGTCCGTCGTAAAGGCAGTAATGACATCGACATCGCCATTTTTTACTGCTTCGTACATGATATTCGGGTCAAAACTCTCTGTATCTTTAAAATCGAAGCCGTAATGGTTCACTAATGCGTCATATCCGTCTGTTCGCTCATAAAACGGATGAGGAGCACCAAATGTCAATTCGCTTGAAAAGTTAACGAGATCCGAATACGTATCAGCATCTATGTTTTCATCTTTTCGGTATGCAAGAGTGTAGGTATTTTCAAATCCTAGTGGCTTTAACCATTTTGCCTTAAATTTATCTTGATAGCCTTCATTTACACGCTTCAGAACATCTTCTGCTGTTTCGCCTTCCTCGGTCGTTTCCTTCAATACCGCTTCAAGACCTGTACCTGTGTATTCTACATATACGTCAATATCCCCTTTTTCTAGAGCAGGAGTTAGTACTGCAACTTCCCCTAAACCATCTTGTAGGTCCACTTTATAGTCAGAATTCCCTTCAATATATTGAGCGAGAATATGAGATAAAATGTATTGTTCTGTCCAATTTTTCCCTGATACAACAATGGGATCTTTTTCATCACCTTCTCCATTTCCACAACCTGCTAGAAAGATCATGACAAATACAGAGATGACAGCAATAATTTGTTTTTTCATCCAAGACACTCCTTAAATATTTTTATTTTTTAGCCCTTTTGGTGTTGCGGATTTTTCTAACATCTTTAAGATGAAATCAAAGAAAATCGCAAGTAAAGCAGCAGGTAGAGCTCCTGCTAGCACCAAGTAATTATTCCATGAAGTTAAACCACGATAAATAAGTTCTCCTAAGCCACCAGCACCGACAAACGTTGCGAGGGTGGCGACTCCAACAGTTAAAACAGTGGCTGTTCGCACGCCGGCCATGACAAAAGGTAATGCAAGTGGTAGCTCAATTTTCCTTAAAATTTGCATTCCTGTCATTCCCATCCCTCTGCCGGCTTCAATTATAGCTTGATCAACACCAATGATTCCGGTATAAGTGTTCCGAAGAATTGGAAGTAATGCGTATAGTGTTAAAGCAATAATAGCAGTCACACTGCCAATCCCAAAAATAGGGACTAGAAATCCGAAAAATGCTAAACTAGGTATCGTTTGAAACACAGCGGTAACACCAATAAAAAACTCGGCAAATTTTTCTTTTCTAGATATAAAAATTCCGAGTGGAATGGAAATTAATATGGCAATAAATACGGATGTGAAGGATAAATACAGGTGTTCGATCAAGTTTTCAACAATGTCATCCTGCCTGGTGGTAACCGTTTGCCAAAAAGTGGTGAAGACGTTATTACTCATCCTCTCACACCTTCTTTCTCTAAATCAGCGAACTCACGAAGAAGAATCTCTTTTGTGATGTAACCAAGTGTATCCTCTTTTCTTTTAACGGGGAGAAACGGGATATCTTCAGTTAATATTAGTGATGCCGCACGTTGTATAGACTCGTCTTCCTGAATTGAAACCGAGGAAGGTACGCTAGAGTGGGGGATCGTTTTTAAGATTTGCAGTGACGAAACGCTTTTATGTATCGGTGTTTTCTTTAGCCGGTGCTCTCCGATAAATTGAGTAATAAATTCATTTTTCGGGTTAGAAATAAGCTCTGTGGGTGTGGCTATTTGTTGAATGACACCATCCTTCATTATTGCGATTCTATCGGCAATTTTCAACGCTTCGTCAATATCATGTGTGACAAAGACAATCGTTTTTTGAATTTTTTCCTGAATTAGTTTTAATTCGTCTTGCAATTGTTCGCGACTAATGGGATCTAGCGCACTAAATGGCTCGTCCATTAAAATTACTGGTGGTTCTGCGGCTAGGGCACGAATCACACCTACTCGCTGTTGTTGACCTCCACTTAATTCTAATGGAAAACGGTGAGAATATGTATTTGGGTCAAGATCGACCATTTCCAGTAATTCCTTTACGCGTTTCTTCCATTTCTCTTTTGCCCAGCCTTTCAGTTTGGGAATAAGAGCGATGTTTTCCTCTATCGTCATATGTGGGAGTAAACCAATTCGTTGAATGACATACCCAATATTTCGGCGCAATTCTACGTCATTCACATGAGCAATGTCTTCACCGTCTATTAAGATCGATCCCTCATTCGGATGGAGTAGTTTGTTAATCATCTTCATCGTCGTGGTTTTCCCGCAACCTGAAGGTCCAATTAGAGCGACTAGTTCCCCTTTCTCAATATGAAGGTTGAGGTTTTTCACCGCTATTGTACCCTCTTGAAATGATTTAGTAACATTTTTAAATGTAATCAAGTCTTCTTCACCTACTTTTCTTTGTCTAGATAGGATACGGAAATTTTTCCCCCTTACTCTCTATGTTAAACAATTTTTCACGAAAAAGAAAATATTCGTTCTCATTTGGAGAGTGTTGGCGCTAATTCACCCAGAAACATGGTAGTTAGATAAAAGAGGGTGAATTCATTTTTTCTTAGAAGTAGGCAAGTTTTTATTTAGGCTGTTTTCGCCCAGTTTGTTGCTAATCGAATCCGTGAATAATCTGTAATGTTGCTATGTTTTGGGACATTATTTGGGTTATTTTTGATGGGAATTAAAAGTAAACCGGATAAAATAGCGATATTTGGTAAAAGAGCCTTAGTAATAGGCTATTTTCGTATTCAATGTGGCTATTTCATCTGATTTTAGATTAAATCGCCATTTCACTGTTGATTTCCATTAAAAATAGACGAAATGATGCCCGAAACAAAGCAACAACACCGTTTATAGACTGGTGCGAAAAGCAACAAACTTTGCGAAAACAGCCTAGTAATAAGAAAAGACCCTCATTATGAGGATCTTTTCTTATTACTTCTTGACGTAACTAGGAGTCCTTGTTCGATGACTATGGCGATCAATGTTCCGAGTATCAAGCCATTGTTCAGGATGGAAACAGCGAAAGCCGGCATTCCAACAAATGCCGAAGCAGGGACAAACATGGCCCCCGCTCCAGCTAACAGTGCCGGTCCAGCGACTCTATACGCCCGGTCCAAATCAGACTCTTTTGACCACTCAGTGAAGGCCATCGCTACCATTTTTGTGAAAATAACAAACGTGACCGTATAACCAACTGCTGGTGGCAGTGTTGATAATACAGTCATGATTCGTGGAAAGAAACTGACGAGAATGACAAAGCCACTTCCAAGTAAAAACGGAAAAAGATTTCTCATCCCTGTTGTCGCAACAAATCCCGCCGCACCAGAGATTGGAACAGATCCTATTGCTGAAAAGGAGCCAGCAAGAAGTTGATTTACACCTGATACAAAGCCACCTTTTCGAGAGCGGGACAATAGATCATTGTCTTTATTATCGATGACAGATTCCATAATTCGAATCGATGCGATCATGTTTGTAGTTAACAATAAGGTGATAAAAAAGCCGGTTGCCAGTATACCTGAATCCCATTTTGGAGTACCCCATACAAAAAGCTCCGGAACGGAAATCCAGTTCAACTTCCCTACAGCTAGTGGTGGGTTTTTTCCTAATAGAATAAATAATAGCCAGCCTATACCAAGAGAAAAAAGAATAGAATATCTTTTGATCCATTTTATCTGATGATTAGAAAGATAAAAGGTTAACACTAACAAACTCAAACTAGCTAATATGACTACTCCATCTACTGACTTATTTTGTTGAGATATACCCATCATTCCATTCATGAAGGGTCCACTTAACTGGAGAATTAATAAAAATAAATACACAAATGTCACACTAGGGGTAAATAACTTTGTTAATCTACCAATCACACCAAACAGTGAGAGGAAGATAAATAAAACACCACTAATGAGCATCCCTGATTGTAAATATTGGAGAACTTCTTGAGTTGACCCATATATTGTCCCGGCAAAACCCGCATAAATCACAAATATTCCCCACCACAATCCGGCAGGACCTTCGTTGATGGGATAGCGATGTCCTATCAATCCTTGTAATAAGCCTGCCACACCTAATACAAACATTGTTCGTTGAACAAATGCCGCTTTTTCTACTCCTTCAAATCCATATAGATCTCCAATGGCAATAGGAGCCACAATTGCAGCAGCAATCATAAAGGCCATCCATTGAAATCCTCCTAACGATTGCTTCATAAACTTCACCTTTCTATTGAAATTGTTTGTTTATTCCAGTATAAGCGAGTTTTTTTCTTCTGTACATAAGAACCCCCCGTATCAAATCGCTACGAGGAGAGGTTCTTACTCCATATTATATTTCTTGTTAAAGCATTCTGCTCTCCCGTCCTTATCAGCAAACTTCTGACGACCTGTGTAAAATGGATGCGTGTCAGAACTCACTTCTACTTTGATGACAGGGTACTCATTTCCATCTTCCCACTGCATCATTTCATTTGAAGCCTTGGTAGATGAACTTAAAAATTTGAAACCACTATTCACGTCATGGAATATGACGGGTTGAGTATCGGGATGTGTTTCATTCTTCATATGAAATCCTCCTTAATATCGTTCCAAATAGAACAAGAACTGTATAAAAATCGTACATCAATACTAAACCCCTTCAATCTACTAAAAAACGCACATTAATATTTAGTATTTCTTCTCTATTATTATTCATGCTAAAATAAACTAAGATGACTCCAGAAAAGCGGAAGTGGCTCGCCCAGGGACGGCAGGCATCTGGCAGAACACGAAGTGAAGCCTGCTTCACGTAGTGGGCTGACAAATGCCCGAGTCCCTAGCCACTGCAGCTAGATCAAAGAAAAGCGGAAGTGGCTCGCCCAGGGACGGCAGGCATCTGGCAGAACACGAAGTGAAGCCTGCTTCACATAGTGGGCTGACAAATGCCCGAGTCCCTAGCCACTGCAGCTAGATCAAAGAAAAGCGGAAGTGGCTCGCCCAGCAGCGGCGGGCAAATGTTATCCAACGGAGAAGGTCCTGACCTTTGGAGTTGGATGTTATTTGTCCCATAGCTGCTAGCCACTGCAGCTGGATCAAAGAAAAGCGGAAGTGGCTCGCCCAGCAGCGGCGGGCAAATGTTATCCAACGGAGAAGGTCCTGACCTTTGGAGTTGGATGTTATTTGTCCCATAGCTGCTAGCCACTGCAGCTGGATCAAAGAAAAGCGGAAGTGGTCAACAACAGAGGAAAAAATTCGTTCACGAATAAGCTGGGGAACTTTGCAAAGTAACTCTATTTTTCTCAAAACCGCTACTGAGATGTTTTTAATTTCAAACATATAAGTTCTTTAACGATGAAAAGGAGTAATGTAAATGATTATTGCCATTATTTTAATATTGGCCTATTTATTAGGTTCCATTCCCTCAGGTTTACTGATCGGAAAAATCTTTTTTAACAAGGATATTCGCGAACATGGAAGCGGAAATTTAGGGGGTACGAATACTTTCCGTACGCTTGGTGTAAAAGCAGGACTTGTTGTGACCATCATGGACATTTTAAAAGGAACGGTTGCAACCATACTCCCCGTTTTATTTGGAGTCGTAGATGAACTGCATTTGTTGATAGCAGGGTTACTAGCTGTCTTCGGTCATATTTTTCCAATTTTCGCAGGATTTAGAGGAGGAAAAGCAGTCGCAACATCCGGTGGGGTCTTGCTCGCATATTCGCCGATTCTTTTCCTTGTTTTATTTGTCTCCTTCTTTCTGTTTTTATTTTTAACCAAGTATGTTTCTCTATCATCAATACTGGCTTCCGTAACAGCCATATTGTACACCTTGTTCATTGGGGAAAAAGACTTGCCCCTAATTCTTGTCGTAGGAACATTGGCATTTTTCGTGATCTACCGCCATAAAGCCAATATAATTCGCATTAAAAACAAAACAGAACCAAAAATTAAATGGATTTAATCGATTTAATTTGGGAAAGCTTGGGAAACTAAGCTTTTTTTTATTCCATTGTTTGCACTCCGATAACTATAAGGAAATTCAAGACAAATTAATAAAAACATCCCCTCTCCTGGACGTTTTCAGTTAAAATAAAAGAAAAGAAAATTGTCAAACAAAGGAAGGTTACTCAATGAAACGAAAACTTCGTATTATTCCAATATTATTTGCTCTATTTTTCCTATTTACGATTGGATTATTAATGAAAGGTCAGCTTGATGATTATTCTTCAGCACCCGATACACGAACAGCATCTTCATTAGGACTCAGAGTTCATCAGCTTGTTGAAAAACCATTTTCAACAAATGCAACAATCGGTGCTATTGGAGATATTTTAATTCACGACCGAGTTTATGATGGAGCGAAAACTTCTAGTGGCTATGATTTTCGTCCAATGTTAGAAAACGTAAAAGAACATTTACAAAAACCCGATTTTTTAATTGCTAATCAAGAATCGATGCCAGGAGGAGTTGAGCTTGGCTTGTCAAGCTATCCTTCATTTAACAGTCCTCATGAAATCATTGATGCTCTACAGGATGCAGGCGTCGATATGGTTACTAATGCTAATAACCATTCTCTTGATCGTGGGGAAAAGGCCTTAAATAGTGCCATAGATTATTATGAAAAAGTTAATATGCCATATACCGGGGCGTTTAAAAGTCCTGAAGACCAGCAAACGATTCGAAAATTTAATGTAAATGGCATCTCGTTTGCTGTCCTATCTTACACTTACGGAACAAATGGAATACCGGTTCCAGCCGGTAAAGACTATATGGTGAATTTGATAGACGAGCAAAAAATGATTCAAGATATTCAACGAGTGAAAAAAGAAGCAGAAGTTGATTTAGTCATATTGGGCATTCATTGGGGCCTTGAATATCAATTGCTTCCAACTGATTTTCAACAAAATCTTGCTCATTCTCTAACTGATGTCGGGGCAGACATAATATTTGGCCATCATCCCCATGTTCTTCAACCAATAGAAACCCGTAAAACGGCGGACGGTAGAGATGCGGTAATTGTTTATTCACTTGGAAATTTCATTTCAGGTCAAACTGGGGATTACAAAGACATAGGTGGGATCTTATCATTAACGGTTGAAAAAAATATCACTCAAGAGGGGACAACCATCACCTATCCAGATATTGAATTCCAATCCACTTTTGTAGCAAAAGACCCAACTTATTTTTACAAAATGTATTCTTTAGATCAAGCGAAACAACTTGGTTTGACTTATCATACTGTTGCGGAAATCAACACCCATATGAGTAAGTATATGAACATGGCATTACGATAAATGTTGATCGAAGAAGACCTAGAAATAGGTCTTCTTTTTAGACTGTTTTCACAAAAAAATATTGTATTTACAAGCGTATATAAACCATTAATTATGAATGCGCTTGGGTCTTTTTTTGTCGATATTTCACTAGAAACCTATAGCGAAATATAGAATTCCCTCTGAAAATAGAAGAAGTATCGATATTTTATACAAAGACAGCTTTTATCTAATAAAAAACAAATTTGGTCTTTTAAAAGGGTCCCGCCAATAAAGCTTATTGTTGGTATGATCCCTTTAATAATTTCACACCAATCACCCCCAATTTCAATTTATTAAGAAGTAATTGAAGCAGAGACAGATAAACAAAAACGACTATAATAATTTTTTCCGGTAAATAGGTCACACTAACCATTGAGAGATAAATAGTTACTTTCATAATATTATATCTAAATAGGCAATAAATCATCATTCAAGCCTACCGGAGGGTTCAAATGAATCAATTAGTCCGCTTCGAGCAATTAGTTGAAAAGACTGTCAAACTAAATACTGAAATCCAACAATATTTATATCAGTATTCGAGCTTTGATGTTTGGGAATATTGGGTCAACCTATTGATGCTACTCCTTCCAATTGTATTGCTTTACTTTTTACTCGACCGCAAACGAATATTTGAGATTGGGTTTTATGGATTTGCTATTCACGCCTTAAGCATCTATGTGGATATTTATGGGGTAAAAGAAGGTTTGTGGGGCTATCCCTTCCAAATCTCGAGCAGAGTTGCATCGAATTTCGCTTTAGATTCTGCGATGATACCAGTGATTTTCATGCTGATTTATCAGTATACGTATCATAAATTTCGAGTGTATTTCTTAACCTGTATACTAGGGGTTTTCTTCTTTTCCTTTCTGTTAAAACCTACACTTCGCTTCTTTGATTTGTTTTGGATGAGTGATGATATGAATTATTTTAAACTAGTCATCGCTTATGGGATTGTCGTCGTTGGTGCAACCTTGGTTACATTTGGTTTTCATAAACTCTCTAGAGTTGAAGAAAATTGCTAAATTAGGCCTACTAGAAATTCATTCTTTAAGGCTGTTTTCGCAAAGATTGTGGCTTTTGTATCAGTTAATTATCTGTGATATAGCTTTGTTTCGGGCATCATTTACGAAAAGCGGAAGTGGCTGCACAGGGACGGCAGGCATCTGGCAGAACACGTAGTGAATCCCGATTCACGCAGTGGGCTGACAAATGCCCGAGTCTCTAGCCACTGCAGCTAGATCACGAAAAGCGGAAGTGGCTGCCCAGGGACGGCAGGCATCTGGCAGTACACGCAGTGAAGCCTGCTTCACGCAGTGGGCTGACAAATGCCCGAGTCCCTAGCCACTGCAGCTAGATCCGTCTGTTTTTGATAGAGATCAACAATGAAATGGAGGATTTAGTCAAAAATCAGATGAAATAGCCACAATGTATACGAAAAGACCCTTCTTTAAAGAAACTGTTTTCGCAAAAATACTGCTTTTCCAACCAGTCTATAAACTTTTTGATAGCTTATTCAGTGCAGCTATTCGTCTAGTTTTGATGAAAGATCGAATCTAAAAGTAGAAACAGAGCAACAATACATATGATATCAGCCTATAAAGAAAAAGCACAATCAAAATCTTCGAGTTCTACAAATATTAAAGGTATAATTAATAATGGCTGTTTTCGCAAAGATTGTGGCTTTTCGAATCAGTTTTTCATCTATGATGTAGCTTTGTTTCGGGCATCACTTCGTCTGTTTTTGATGGAATTCAGCAGTGAAATGGAAGATTAAATCAAAAATATGATAAAATAGCCACAATGTATACGAAAAGAGCCATAGTAATAGAAGGTGCAACAAGTGAAATGAGGATGGTGCTTTAAATTGGATATTTATATTTCAACAGATGCTAAGAAATGGTTTAAACGCGAAATGGAACTATCTGATGGGGACTATATTCGCTTTTACGTCCGCTACGGTGGGTCGAGTCCCCTACATGAAGGATTTTCATTAGGTTTATCAAAAGAGGAGCCACTTGATTTAAGTGTGAAAAAGGCGGACGATGGTGTTACATACTTTATTGATGAAAAAGACGTCTGGTACTTTGATGGTCATGATCTTTACGTAGAATTCAATGAAGAATTAGATGAACCTCGTTATGAATATAAAAAATAAGAAAGAAATGAGTTTGGTCATTATCCCAAACTCGTTTTTTTTTATTTTCAAGCATATGTTTTAGCTTTTTAAATTCGTTTTGTGCCTCAATCCAGGATTCTTTCTCAGTAACTTTCATTCCCTTTTCAATGGACATGGTTGCATCGGTTAAATGGTTGGCTTTTATTTGAGAATCTGCTAGACAGTACCAATAGTACCACGCATTTCTTGCTGAGATTTTCTTTTTGAAAAACTGTTTTATCACTGGATAGTAATGAGCATACAATGCATCATCCAAAACCATATTCTCTCCGTCCCAGCTTACGACATCAACTGTATAAGCATCTGCCAATTTCCGCATCCAAGCGGCGATACCGATTCTTTGATCTCCCATTACAAAATCCATTCTGTGATAGGGAATGATAGTTACCTGTTTCAGTGAATCTTGCTTCCAGTTATACACTTCAAGCTCACTCCCAGCAGATGCACCGATAGTCCTGCTAAATAAATATTCTTTTATTCCATCTCCAGTCATATCAACCAAACCAGAAAAATCTAGTTCCACTCCTTGTTTGCATGTTTCCCACACCTTTATCCATTCAGCATTCTGCTTGGAAAGTACCATCGCGCAAAATTGAGGGGGTGAATGATGCAGTTTATTTTTGATTTGATAGGTGATGATTAGTTCATTCTGATTATCTTGGTTGAAATCATATTCTAATATAGAAGGGGAGCCATAGGGTCTGGCAGGCTTGACCAATTTAGCGTTAGCTGGGATAAATATTTGCGCAAGTTGATACCAATTCTCTTTTTCGTCGGCATGAGCAAACAGATCAGAGGTACAGAATGAAAGCGATAAGAACATGATAAAGAGAAGTAAACAAATTCGTCCCACCCTCTACCACCTCCTTTACTTGTTTCCATTAGTATGGCTCATTTTTGTGAGTGTATGTTTTTATTCACGACAAAAAGCACCTGGTACTATGGATCATTCATCAGGTGTTTTCGCTTCAGAATAACAATATCGACAATATGTACAGTTCCATTCATTCATACAGATTATTTTTTTATTTGTTCATAAACAGCGTGCCACTCAGGAAATTTCTTTTTTATTGAAACTGGTCGGAAGTTGTCTTTTAATACACAAATATGTTCAGAAAAAGCGACAATGGCCAGTTCATCTTTACTGGTGTAAATCTCATATCCATACGTCAACCGAATCCCATTATATGCTTCAATCCATGTTTTCACGATGGCTTGCTCACCATAACGTAATGGCTTCTTATAGGAGATACGTAAATCAACTACCGGACAAAAAACACCAGCCGCTTCCATTTCAGCGTAGCGATATCCTGATTCCTCTGAGAGCTTTGTCCGACCAAGCTCCATCCACACTAAATAATTTGCATGATAAACAACGCCCATTTGGTCCGTTTCTGCGTAGCGAACATCAATCGTATTTTTTGCGATTAGCATTTTTTCACCTCAAAACCCTATAATTTTCACCATTCTATACTATCATAGAATTGCAACGAATGGACAGAAAGAACAAGACAACCTTTTCTATTGGGCTCTTTTCGTTTCCATTGTGGCTGTTTCATCTGATCATTGACTACATCCACCATTTCACTGTTGAGTTCCATCAAAACAGACAATATGATGCCCGAAACAAAGCCAAATCATAAATAATAAACTGATACGAAAAGCTACAAACTCTGCGAAAACACCCTTCAAATTAAACAAAGTGAAAGGGTGCCGGAATTCCAGCACCCTTCCCTTTATTCATCTCGATGTTGCTGGGCATATTCATCTTTAATCTCACTTCGAAATCCTTCAATACTTTCTCGTCTACGCTCATTTTTCGCTTGAATTTGTTGGAGCTGCTCTTCACTATCAGTGTTGGCCATCGACTCTTCAGCTTGTTCCATGTTCTGAATGGTGTGAAATATATTACTCTGAAGCTTCTCTACGTTATCACTACGGTCATCTGGTTTTGCATCTTCCCAAGCCATATTCAATCTCCTCCTAGGTTATTGATAATCAAACAAATTAAGTTAACATAATAATGTTATGTTAACTTATCATTCTCCTTTTGTTTGCATTACTTGAGCATGTAAACCAGACTTATCTTGCATCTGCTTTCCTTTGTTGCCCCCAGCTGCTCTAGATTGAGTTCCGATATGATTTGGAACAAAGTCTTTGCCATTTTTTTTTGGATTACTCATTAAAATCCCCCCTCTATGTATCAGTTTTACCAAATTGGAAGGGAATATGAATGACTTATTCTGCCTTTTTTACTCGTTTGATTTCATACCGTGCATCAATTCGTTCTTCAATTGCATTCATTGCTACGTCGTCCTTCATTAAAGCTCGTTTATTTTCTTGAACAAGATCCGAAAATGATCGTTTTCTAGGTTTTCTCAATGTTATCCCTCTTTTCTAATTATTATCAATATTATGGACAACAATTAGAAAAATTATAATAATATTCTCATTTATTTGAGTTTAAGAATTCTTTACCAGCCAATATTCAATATTAGCGCCTTAGGATTTGAATGTTCGAGCAAGGTACTAAAGTTTCTTACATCATCATAAGCAAATCCGTAGGCACGCCCATTAATGCCATAGTTATGCCAAAAATCGGCGTAATAGTTCGCTGGGGTATTATTCAAATAGAAAAATTCTGAATTTCCCCATTGCTCCGGTTCATACATAACCCCTCTATTAATTGCAGCACATACTTGAGCTTCTACAACTTTTTCTACTGAACTTCCTGTGTCCATATTCCCTGAGCATTCGAACACTTCAAGAGTCGATGGTTTTCCTTTGATGTATATATTATAAGGACCTCCATTTTTAGAAAAAATAAAATCATCTCCTTCCACATGACCACTGAAGGCCCCTGCTTCTGTAGTAAATATTAATTCATTTGATTGGTAATATTTCCACACATTATTAACCTGCTCATCAAAATAGGATTGATATAATTTTCCTTCTCCAAATTCCCCTTTTCCCGGTGCGACGATTCTATACGGTGCCTGGATAAGAGTCTTAAAAGGTGCAGGTACCTCTGCTTCAAAAGCTTGAAATAGTGTTTCCCGAGAAGCTAATTCCCCTACGATTTCATCATAACCATCTTCCCCAATCAGTCTTGTAGTTAGAGGGAAGCTAAATTGATCTACCCTGGTCGTATTACCATGATAGCCCCATTGATCAATCGTAAATTCAATCCACTCAAAATATATATCATGATTTGGATCAGTTGGATTTTTTAAATTTGGTCCTGCAAAACCAACTTTTCCATTTGCTGCTTCATTTAATTTAATGTACATTGGGGTACCTAGACTAATAAACAATCTTCCAGAGTCGATTTCAGGCAAAGACGTCCAATCCTTTTCACTAATTTTATGAAAATAATCCGGATAGTTTTCTCCGTTTTTCGTTAAATGACCTGGTGCATCATTATCACTAATTGAGCTTTGAATCAATTCACCATCTTGATTCACATAACTAAGTTCAGAGGACTCTTTGTTATAACCAAGAATCGCCCAATAGATATCTTCGTCTGAATATTCTCCTCCTGTTCCATTTTGAAGTTGAAATGTCATTACACCTTTCCCCGTTGGATATGTTGGGACTTGATCAGGATTAGTTTCTATAGAGGGAGAAGTATTTTTTGTGAATTTTATCCAATTAAGATTCATTAGGCCTTCACCTGACCCTTTGAAACTAAGATAGACGTCATGAATTCCTGCAATATTAGCAATCTCCGTTGTAATGGAGTTCCACGATTGCCAACCACCTGTATGACTAACGGCGACGGTAGCAAGGATGGGTCCTGTTACACTGTCTAATCGGACCTCAATTTCTCCACCAGCGGTATTGGATGCTACTCTAGCTTGAATCTCTTTAACGCCACCCTCGGCAAAATCAAGATTATGAAAAGCAATATAATCTTCGTTTTCTATCCAACCTACATTTCTCCCTCCATTTGTATCAATCGTAGGTTCTGTGTCAATACCTTTCATTGAATCAAAATTTTCTGCTTCGATTTGCCTATATGCATCGTCTGCAATTGGATTGATGGTTGCAGGTAGAGGCTCAGAGGAGCTATGATCAAGTGAATTCGTGAACCAAGGAGTATCATACGCTACCGCTCCATTGTTGTAAGTAAATGAATAGGTAATTGCTTCTCCTTGTTTTAAGCCCTCTAGTTTTTGAATAAATGCTTCCTGACTTCGATCCATCCGAATATTTTGTTGTGCACCGTTAGCTACCCTGAAATGAATATCAACCCAATCTGTTTGTACGTTAGAGTTGAATTCAACTTGAAACATGTTTCCTGATAGTTCTTTTACTTCATGCCAGTATTCCGCAGCTGCAATATTATTATTATTAAATAACGGGGATAAACCCAATAACACCAATATCAACATCATACATAACTTTTTTTCCATAATTATTCCTCCTGAAGATGTAAGTTTCTTTTCTCTCGCTGTTTTCGCAAAGACTGTGGCTTTTCGAATAGGTACATATCTCCTGATTTGCATGACTTCGTGCTCTTTTCCTCATGAAGACTTCTCCATTTTTAGATAAGGCTGTTTTCGCAAAGTTTGTGGCTTTTCGAATCAGTTGATCATCTATGATATAGCTTTGTTTCGGGCATCATTTCGTCTATTTGTGAAGGAAATCAACCGTAAAATGGAAAATTTAATCAAAAATATGATGAAATAGCCACAATGTATACGAAAAGAGCCTTAGATAAAAAGTAAGAAATCAGTCGAAAAAATTTTACTGCCTGTTTTTTCTTTGTGCAAATAGCAACAAACTATACGAAAAGAGCCTTTGCAATAAATGTTTTGGTCCTCCTTGTCTCATATACTTCGTATACAAACCGTCGTTTTCTTCCCTTTTAGGTAGAAAAATGTCATAATTCTTCATAATCAGGTAGAAAGTATTGTGTTTATGTAAAATTAAGTATAATATTCCGCCCATCCCTAATAAACATTTCTGGCACCATTGGTTTATGGCCTCAAGCCTTTGAACAGTTGAGCTTGAAACCAAAATCTGGTGAAATTTTACTACCATATTTCCACCAGATTAAGGATCATATGTGGAGGTTGTTGCAGCAAAAAAATTTCCTCGTTCAGATAAGGGCAGCTATCTTTTTATTTTTTCGATCGGTATTATTCCCAGAATGAAGAATTGTGACGAATGATAATACATAATAGGAAGAATGCTTACGAGAGAGCCCTTATAAAAAAGGAAAAACGCAAAGAGTAGCTACTCTTTGCGTTTTTCCTTTCTTATGAACTTAATTTTAAGAATTACCGATTATCGTTGCTTAAGAATGATAACTAGGTACTTAATAAATCCTAGTTGGTTATTAACCGTGTAATTTTTTACGTAGGACCATTTGCAAGATCCCACCATGTCGGTAGTAATCTACTTCAATGTCAGAGTCGAAGCGTACGAGTGCATCAAATTCAGTCACTTTTCCACTTTCGTCTGTCGCTGTTACTTTTACGATATCACGAGGTTTTACGCCTTCTTGTAGGTCGACAGCTATACTTTCTCTGCCTGATAATCCTAAAGTAACGGCGCTTTCGCCTTGTTTGAATTGGAGCGGTAAAACACCCATCATCACAAGATTAGAACGATGAATACGCTCATAGCTTTCAGCAATAACGGTTTTGATTCCTAACAGATTCGTTCCTTTAGCAGCCCAGTCACGTGAAGAGCCCATTCCATAGTCTTTTCCAGCGAGGACCGCTAAACCAGTTCCATCTTCTTTATAGCTCATACAACCTTCATAGATTGAAGTTAATTCATCTTCAGGCCAATAGGTCGTGAAACCACCTTCCGTGTTTGGTGCAACCTGGTTACGAATACGAACATTCGCAAAAGTTCCACGCATCATGACTTCATGGTTTCCTCGACGAGAACCATATGAGTTGAAATCACGAGGTTCTACACCTTTAGAACGCAGGTACTTTCCAGCTGGTGTGTCTTTACCAATTGCCCCTGCAGGAGAAATGTGGTCTGTTGTAATTGAATCTCCAAATTTACCGACGATACGTAATCCACTAAGTGGTGTAATATCTTCTGGAGTTTTTGCTAATCCTTCAAAGAATGGAGGATTTTGAATATAGGTTGAATTGTCGTCAAAAGAATACAAAGGCTCATTTGAGGTTTGTATTTCATTCCAACGGGCATTATCAGTGAAGACATTTTCATATTCTTTTCGGAAGATCTCTGGAGTCACGCTTTGTTTAACTGCATCCCTAACTTCTTCCGTAGTTGGCCAGATATCATTGAAGAAGACATCTTTTCCGTCTTTATCTTTCCCAATAGGGTCATTTTGAAGATCGATATCCACAGTACCTGCTAAAGCGTACGCCACTACTAGAGGTGGAGATGCTAAATAGTTTCCTCGGACTAATGGATGAATACGGCCTTCAAAATTTCGGTTACCCGATAATACTGAAGTGACTAAAAGATCATTATCAAAAATGGCTTTGTCAATCTCTTCAGATAAAGGACCTGAGTTTCCGATACACGTTGTACAACCATAACCAACAATATTGAATCCTAACCCATTAAGATAAGGAAGTAATCCCGAATCTTCTAGGTAGCTTGTTACAACTTTGGATCCTGGTGCTAGTGAGGTTTTTACATATTTAGGCACTTCCATACCAAGTTCAACGGCTTTTTTTGCGACTAAACCTGCACCTAACATAACATAAGGATTCGAAGTGTTTGTACAGCTCGTAATGGCTGCGATTGCAATTGCGCCTGTTTTCATGGTTACTTCTTCACCATTTGAGAACTTGACTACTGCTTCCTTCACACGATCTTTTTCATTGACACCAAAGCCTTGATTACCTGCTGGTGCATGAAGCGCTTCATGGAATGATTTTTTCATATCGGATAAGGGAATTAAATCTTGTGGACGTTTTGGTCCAGAAAGATTTGGTTCAATAATCGATAAGTCAATTTCAACAACATCTGTGTAGACTGGATCGACATTTTCAGGTGTGAAGAACATATCATTTTCTTTTAAATACGTTTCAACAACTTTAATATGATCTTCTTCACGACCCGTTAAACGTAAATAGTCCAATGACTCAGCGTCTACCGGGAAGAATCCACATGTTGCGCCGTATTCAGGAGCCATATTGGCAATCGTTGCACGATCAGCTAATGGAAGTGAAGCTACACCTTCACCGAAGAACTCAACAAATTTTCCGACAACACCTTTTTGACGTAATACTTGAGTTACTTTTAATGCAAGATCCGTTGCTGTTGCTCCGTTTGGAAGTTCACCAGTTAGTTTAACCCCGATTACTTCAGGGATTGGGAAATAGGAAGGTTGTCCGAGCATTCCAGCTTCTGCTTCAATTCCACCAACACCCCAACCTAGAACACCGATACCATTGATCATGGTAGTATGAGAATCCGTACCAACTAATGTATCAGGATAGGTTTCTATGTCACCATCTGGCGTTTCAATCGCATGAACAACACTTGCTAAATACTCAAGGTTCACTTGGTGAACGATTCCAGTTGCAGGTGGGACAGCACGATAGTTTTCAAATGCTTTTTGGGCCCAGCTTAAAAATTGATAACGCTCGGCATTACGTTCAAATTCCAAATCCATATTAGCTGCTAAGGCATCAGATGTTCCGTATTTATCAACTTGTACGGAATGATCTATAACAAGATCAACTGGAATTTCAGGATTTATTTTGTCTGGATCTCCACCCATATCAGCCATTGCTTTACGTAATGAAGCAAGATCGACTACTGCAGGTACTCCAGTGAAATCTTGGAGAATAACACGAGATGGTTTGAATGGCACTTCCGCATCCTTTACAGAAGTTGACCCCCAGTTTGCTAAATTTTCTACATGTTCTTTTGTAATGACTTTTCCATCATATTGACGTAAAACAGATTCAAGAAGTACCTTTACCGAATAAGGTAAACGACTAACATCTGCTACACCCGCATCTTTTAATGCATTTAATCGATAATAATGATAACGCTTTCCGTTCAAATCGAATGAAGAACGTGAATTAAAAAAATCGTTCTTTGCCATCGCGATTCCCCCTCTTTTGAGAATGTGCAATTAATAATCGCCAAAAAGCTCGAATTTTCTACTACTCTCACTTTTCTCACAATACCATCTTAATACAAGCGATTACATAAGTAAATAACAAGAAAGTTATGGTTTTTGATAAGTATTACTTATGTAAAATAATATTATTGTCCAAATTTTCTTTAAACCCTTGTCACTTCCAAGTTGTATCGAATATTAAAATAGATTATAACTGCTATTACATTATTTCAAAAAAACATGTGTCTGTCGAGCTGTTCTACCTAATGCATAAAAACATTTCCAGTAAACGACTCTTTCCCACTTCTCTCTACCCTAGATTTGTCAATGCAACTTCTTTTTTGTAGGCTCTTTTCGTATACATTGTGGCTATTTCACCTTATATTTGATGGAAATCTCCGATTTCACGTTGATTTCCATCAAATATATACGAAATGATGCCCGAAAGAAAGCTGTATCACAGTTTATAGACTGGTTCGAAAAGCAACAATCTTTGCGAAAACAGCCCTTATATATTTAATGTGGCATCAGCAGAACAAAGTGAATGAAATCCTTGATTGAATGCGTTTTTTAAACATAAAAAAACCCACACAACTGGCGGGTTTAAACATTCCAAGCAATTATTGATAGTTATTGACGTCGGTTAAAATGGAACCAAGATCAGCTTTGAACTGTTCTAATTGGCCACGCTGGTGCTCGGAGGCGACCTCAAGAGCATTTTCAATTTGTTGATAGGCTTCATTTACTTCAGTTTTCAAATGAGATAGCTGCTGTCCATAGCTTGATCCGTCAAGTACTAATTCATTTACTGCATTTTGGGCTTCTACAAACCCTTGTTGTGCTGCTTGGAATGCTTGTTGTTTATCCTTATGATAGGGCATAGTTGTCACTCCTTTTCGCATTCGTAAATTTATCATGCCCAATTATTTTCTTTTTATTCTGTATGTTTTTGAAAAATTTGCGCATTTTACTTGGTAGGAGGGATGATATGAACAAAAATGATGCGAAGGATATTCGTAAAAATGCACCTAAAGGAGCTAATCCTGGACAACCAGCACCGCTAAGTGGTTCTCATAAAGTGAAAAACAGTAAGCATAGTCGTGCTAAGCATAATAGCTCTCACGATATGT
Source organism: Bacillus sp. 2205SS5-2 (assembly GCF_037024155.1). Taxonomy (NCBI): domain Bacteria; kingdom Bacillati; phylum Bacillota; class Bacilli; order Caryophanales; family Bacillaceae; genus Bacillus; species Bacillus spongicola. Next base: position 84,032 of record NZ_JAYKTS010000001.1, on the reverse strand, counting down.
AGGGTGCAGTGAATTTACATGAAATAATGAAGAAGGACTATTTCAAAACAACCTAAAAGCCATCTTGCTTTTGGGTTGTTTTTCTTCGAAAGCAACTTCTTGTTAATAAATCTTTCCTGTATTTAATATTAGCGACGAAATCTCTCATCTGCTCAATTTATCATCAACTTCCATTTGTATGTTTTTTTATTTCAAGGAATTCATATTCTCGTCTTCAATTTAGTCCAAGATAATAAAGTATAGTTTCTTTATTGTAGTTATCATAAGATTCAGTTTATTGAACTATACTATTTTTAAGATAATAAAGAAGTGATAGACCAAAATAATAAAAAAAATTCAACCCACTTTGAGATATGCGACTATCCTCTTGCCTATCACTAAGTTCACCTTTACTTTTTCTCCAGAATATACTAAGAAAAAGAAATGGGGGTCTTATGAACATGAGTAAATCAAGTGATGACAATCTAGAGAAATGGGAGCAATTACTAAAGGGAGTTTTACTGGATCCTTTTACGAACTATTTAGATGAAAATCAATTTCGAATAGATTTATTTGATACAACCGATGAGTATATCGTAGAGATTTTCACGAGTGAAATGGAAATTGAAGAGATTGAAATAAGTAAAAGTGATGCTAATTTGAACATTTCTCTGAAATGTGAAAAAGAACAAGAAGCAAGAAAACGAAGCATCCCTTTCCCCTTTTCGCTTAAACAGCATCACATCAATGCGAAGTACCAAGGTGATTGGCTGGAGGTGTATATTAAGAAAGAAAGATGTATGAATCAACCTCAATCTACGTGTATTCGAATGCAAGGAATATTTGATGATGAAGCTTAACTAAGCGAGCCTAAAGGACTCGTATTTTTTTTTTGCCCCTATGACTGAAATAGCGAAATTACTCTAATTCATAAGGCTCTTTTCACATAGTTTGGTGCTCTAGGATATAAAACGAATGGAAACACCTTCCTTTTCCATATTTTCGGATTAATAATGATTCGAAAGTAACCCCCTATGTCTAATTCATCAAGAATTATCTTTTATTATGAAAATCTACAATCATTAAGAAAGGGTGTTTTCCCAAAAATAGCCACAATGTATACGGAAAACTCGATGGCAGCGCTCACGTTACGCCACCACCGCCTATCATGAAAAAAAGCAAATTCAACCTCTTCATTGGTATAACCCTGATAAATTCGGATCAAACTTACTAATTTAGAGATGCTTAAAAATACCTTTTTTCATACAAAGAGCCTAACGAAAACATCGATCCCTAAAAAAAGAAGCGCCACTGCATAACTGCAATGACGCATCTTTCTACATTATCCTAGTACTTGTTCCATTGAAGAATATCGTCTAAAGGTAAGCGAGTTTTTTCAAATCCAGCTTTCTCACCCTTACCTAAAGCGATCAACATCACCGGTTCCAAGTTTTCTGGAACGTTAAATGCTTCGATAAATTGGTCGACTTCGTAACCACCCATTGGGACGGTATCCAAGCCTTTTGCCTTCGCGGCAAGCATCAGTTGCATAGACACGAGTCCGCCATCAATCATGGCAATTTTAGATAAACGTTCTTTAGGGAAATTACTATACCCCTCGATTACACTATTCACGTACATCTCTTTGATTTCTTCAGTCATACGGCCTTTTTTCACAAGCGCTCCATAAATAGTTTCAGCATTTTTATATGCATTTAGATCGCCAAGTACAGCGATGATAGCTGATGCCTCGACAACTTGTTGTTGGTTATTAGCTATAGGTAACAATGTTTCTTTGTCTTTTTGGTCTTGAATCACTAAAAAGCGCCAAGGTTGAAGATTTGAAGAAGACGGAGCTAAAGTAGCTGTTTCTAATAACTCACGAATTTCACTTTCTTCCATCTTATATGTTGGGTCATAAGAACGAACTGAGCGACGTTCAGTGGCAACGGTTAGAAAATCTGAATCTTGTAGTTGTTTCGGTTTTTCAGTCGTTGTATCTAAACTCTTCACTTTGGTTAAATATTCTTCTTTAGTCATTGTTTTTTTAGTCAATTGTATTCTCTCCCTTAAACTGTACTGTTTACAAGAACAGTATAACCCCAGAACTGTTCGGATGTCAAGAACAGTTGCTTTGACGAAATGTAGAATATGCTCGACCCGCGGATATATAATCTAAAAAAAGAACGAAACATAAAGTTCCGTCCTTACTCTTTTTTGTTTAATAAATCAGCGATCGTTTTTTGTTTTAGCCCTTCCACTACCCAATTTTCCAAATCATCTCGTAAATCAAATAATGCTTCTCGTGTGGTTGGAGCAAAGCACTCATTACTTTCTACATCGAAAAATCCTTTTGGAAATGGCTCTGCTTTCATCGCATCATATACTTTTTCTAACGTGATATCAGAGGGATCTTTTAATAAATAATACCCTCCATCGCGTCCTTCTTTTGCCTGGATCAAGTCTGCCTTGACTAAATGAGTTAGTACTTTACGCAAAAAAGCAGATTTTGAGTTCAACTTGTCAGCTAATACCCCACTTGGACATACTTCCTCGGTACTTGCTAAAACAATTAATGCTTGAAGTGCAACTCCAAACCACCTTGTGCTTGATACCTTCTCTCCCATATACATTCACCTCGTACTCTCACAACAACTTATCTGAAGAAGAACGATACTTAAAAAAATAAGTTTAATCCTGATCATCTTATTTTGAAACAAAACCGAAGAGATGTAAAGTTACTTTTTTCGATCGAGATTTATTTATTGTATTTAAACCGCATTAAATAGGGATGTTTCAGCAAAGTTTATTACTTTTAGTACCCGTCTATACCCGCTGATATAACTTAGTTTCGGGGCTTTTCATTTACATAATGGGTGGTCACTAAATTATTGTAATAAATTGGAATAGACATCATTCAATTAATATTCTTCCCCTTGTTTATCGAACACCCTCCCTTCCCTACTCATACACAGTGGATAATCTGATCCGTGATTTTCTGCTTCGATTAGAAATTGCATAACTTTATACACTCTGTTTTCATACTATTCATCAGTTATTTAAATTTTTGTTCGTTGACCAAAATCTACGTTGTCTAAGAATGTGTGGATAAACATTTGCCCGCTTTAGAAGTTTGAATTTGTTTTAATTGTTGCCAAGTTAATAAAATCAACATCATGTCTTGTTGTACATGTTGAAAACTATATTCAAGGAGAATCGCCGTCTGTGCTATAATTTCAGCGTTTTCACAATCGTCTTTGATTTTTGTCGAGGCTGTTTTCGGAAATTTTGTTGCTTTTCATAACAATTCTCTATAAAAAAAGTTAGAAGTCGGTTTTGAACAAAAGTTTGTTAGACTAGAATATAGTTATTTACTCCCCTTGGATTGACAAAAAGATATTTTCAGGTGGTTCGGGACACTTAATCCAAAGGTATGTCGATTATTTCTTCAAGGTATTTTGTTGTAAAATAGCCTAGAATCTTTATTTTATTCGGAATTATCTTTTCATTCGAAGTCACATTACGGACTTTCAGATTGTAATTTGTATAGAAATGACGTGGCTGATTTAGTTGATCTGTTTGGTCGAAATGATAACTATCCGTATCAATTTTCTTACCACTTTGATCAAATAGAACTCCAATTCCGTCAGATCTTGTTGAAATTTCTTCTGATTCATTAAAAGGACTAACTTGAATATCTAATCTTTCATACTCTCTATCTTTTGTTAATTCATCACTAATCGAGATTTCTGTTGGATTCCCAATCTTTACCTCCTTTATGGATAGGCTACTTCCTTGGTAGTTGAAAGTTTGAGGAAAGTTACTCGACTTTTCGATGTCAACAATTTTTTCATCTCCAATAAACATTTTTAGGGATCCGAATTGAACCTTAATCTCTTTCGGCTCTTCTGAATTTATCGGTTCAAAGATTGATTGATAGGTAATCCAATTTTCATAGGATGGTTCGTAATACATCCTCTCTCTATAGATGTCGGTCTTTACTTTCTCCTTTTCTTTATCAATAATTGCCATATTGATAAAATCAATCCGCTTATCTTTTAGCGTATTCTGATAACTATATTGAATGAGAGTTGCTGTTGGGGCAATCGTTAGTTTATCAAATTTTATTGGAATCCCGTCAATTTCAGTTTCTAAATCCAATGAATGCACAGTGGATGGGTGCTTCGTTACAGGAATGTTGAAATGCCAATCTCCTTGAATAAAATGTGGAAGTTCGTTGGCAACTTTTTTAGAATCTGGCTCATTCAGTATCAATTTTTCGAGTTGCGTTAGTCTAAGTTTGATAGTCTCAGTATTTGCTATAGTAGGTGGCAAACTGATGCGACCTTTATACACTTCCTTCTCTTCCTTCTTTTTCGGAACTTCACTGTATGGGGGGATGTACAGTGGATCATGATGTAAAATATCAAGCATATTTTCTATTACTACCCCTTTAAAATAATCTATTTTATATAGATTTTCATTAACTTCATTTTCGATTTCATAGTAAATTAAAGTCTGAACTTCATCAGCTATTGCACTCTTAATGGTTACCTTCACCCCGTTGCTTTCCGACTCTAAGTTTAACGGTTCACCCAAGCCACTTTTGAGATATGCAATCAGTTGTTCATCTTCATTTTCGACCCATCCAAGCCAAGAATAGTAGAGGTTTGTAAAACTATTTGTGACTACTCCTAAATAAACGATGAGACTCAAAATACCTATAACACCAACCACCAATTTTCTGCGCTTCAGTTTAGTCTTTCTTATGATTCTTTCTGTTTCAATAACCTTATTTTTGATTCTCTCCATAAACTGAGGGGGGATTTTCTCATTGTCCAAATTACTAATAAGAGAAAAAATGACATCTTGAATGGATGTCAACTGATTTTGACAGGCTTGACAATTATGTAAATGCATTTCTAAATCAATTTTTTCAGACCGGCTTAGTTTTCTTCCTAAATGATCCAAAAATTTTTCATGATAACCATCACAGCCGTGAAGATGGTTATCAACATTCTTTTCTTTACATAAAAATTGAATTCCGGTAAGTAATCGCATTTTTAATGTCTCTTCTGAAATTTGAAGAAGGTGAACTACTTCATCCTGAGGTAATTCAATAAGATAGGTTAATACAATTGGATCTTTATAGGTGAATTCTAGTAGCTGAAGGGAATGAAATATAGTTTGCTGTAATTCAATATCGCTACTTCCCTCTGAAATTTTTAATTTTGTAATTTGCTTATTTTTAACTACCCTCCGACAGTTTTCAATAAAAATGGATAGAACCCGTGGCTCTATGGATACATCCTCCGTTAAAAAGTGAAGCTCCTCGTGTACCTTAATAATCGTTTGGTAATACACTTCTTCGATATCTTGAGGGGTGTCTAAGTAGGCTAAAGCCATTTTATAAAAGGTCTTTTTCCTTTCATCAAACCAATTTACGAATGAGTTTATGTCTTTAACTTTATTCTTTCTTACCGAAATGGCATTCGCATTCCCTATGTTCACAACGACTTTCCCTCCTAAAAACATTTGTGACTAATTATTGTGGACCAAACTTCTTTCTATCTTTTGAACGGATTAGTACCAATTATTTCAAATTTTTCTCCTTCGAACAATACGTTTTTGAATTTTCTTTGATGTGGTAGTGTGACGTGTAGCAAGGAAAGGTGAAGTAGCCGTTTCGTTCAAATATTTTGCTGATACAAAGTAAATAGTCGACCTAAAGTAATACAATTTATTAGTACATAAAAAGTTTGCAATTTTTAGTCCCAACAGAATATAACTCCTTTTATTTTGCATCTCGGACCGTTAATTGAAGAACGAGCCATTTAATGGTTGTTTTCACAAAGATTGTTGCTTTTCGTACGGTTTAAAATCTTTTATATAGCTTTGTTTCTGGTCTTTTTTTGTCTATTTTTGATGAAAATCAAAAGAAAATTAAGGAGTCAATTAAATAGGAGATGAAATGTCCACAATGTAAAAGAAAAACCCCCATGTCGCGCCACCACCGCCAACGGCTAATACGGAAGAAATCTATTTTTATCCAACTGTTGATTAAAATACGATCTATTTAGAACAAGCTAAATAATATTACGATGACTTAATATTATTTTTTCATTACAAAGTGCCTAATAAATACAAAAAAACGCAAAGGTTTCCTTAAATCCCTCTGCGTTTTTCGACGTGATAATTCTTGTTAAGGGGAGTGCGGATTTTCTTTTTACTTCACAACCAAACTACCTACATATCACTATTTACTCCTAATCTTAATTGGCGATTTTCTCATCTAAAGGCATATTGAAGGACAGTATTAGCGGCTAGACGACTCGTCATTTTTCGAAAATCTTGACTAGGATCAATTTCGACGATATCCATCGCTTTTACTTTCGGATGAGCACTGGCAAGTTTCACACTCGATAGCAATTCTCTACTGGTGATACCACCTGGCCCAATCGCTGGACAACCTGGTGCAAATGCTTGATCAACGACATCCATGTCCACGGATAAATAAATCATATCTACCCGATCTTGCAGTTCCGTAAGTGCTTCCTCAATGATCGAACGAATGCCTCTTTCATCAACGTCATTCATGGAGTGAATAGTGATTCCTTGCTCTGAGCAATACTCATCGTACGCTTTCGCATTGCTAAAATCTCGAATTCCAATTTGAATCAGATCTTCACCTCGTATGTGTCCCCCTTCAATTAAACTGCGAAAAGGCGTCCCGTTTGTTCTACCACCGTCTTCTAAGTTCCGAACGTCATGATGTGCATCCCATTGAATGACACCGATGCGACCGAACTTTTCAGAAAATGCCCGAATAGAAGGAAAGCTAACACCGTGATCCCCACCGAGCATTAAGTATTTTGGACATGAATTTACACTCAGCATGCCTTTTACGCTCACATAAAGCCGCTGAAGAGTTTCTTCCACAGATGTAGGATGAATGGTTACATCCCCAAAATCAATAAAGCGAGTACTGTTATATTGCTGCTGCTGATCATGGGAGTAGGTCGTAAACGATTGAAAACATTCACGTATCACCACCGGGGCATCACTAGCCATGCTCATCGTTATGGAAGAGCGAGAAGAAGGAAGACCGATGACGCCAATCTCTCCTTCGCTTCCAGCTTGATAAGGTGTGAACAACTCTGCGACTTTCTTCACATGACGATCAGTAAATTTTGCTGATTTACCTGGATTAAGATAAGGAAAATTCATACGCTTTCTCTCTTTCCCATACAATTTTGCCTTCTTTATACACCGTTTTTGTATGGTTCACGCCAAAATGATATGGGATGTACTTGTAATTCTTTGCTTCCCATATCACAAGGTCCGCCTTACGTCCCACAGCGAGAACACCAGCTTCATGCTGTTGGTGGATGGCACAAGCTGCATTTATGGTGACTGCATTCCAAATTTCTTCAGGAGATAGTTTTAATTTCAGTGCAGCCAGTGACATAATCAATTGGAGATTCTCCGTCACACAGCTTCCTGGGTTAAAATCTGTCGCAAGAGCAACAGCAGCTCCAGCATCAATCATTTCTCTTCCCCTTGCATAAGCATCTTTCCCTAAATAAAACGTCGTACCTGGTAGTAAAACGGCGACAGTATCAGATTGAGCCAGAGCTCGAATCCCTTCGTCACTTGCCGCCACTAAATGATCAGCGCTAGCAGCTCCTAAGGAAACAGCTAACTCCGTTCCACCAAGCGAGTCAATCTCATCCGCATGAATTTTTAATGAAAAACCTCGATTTTTGGCTACTTGTAAAAAGCGTTTGGATTGCTCTGGGGTGAAAACACCTGTTTCACAAAAAATATCAACAAACTGAGCCAACTCTTCGTCTTGAATTTGATCGAGTAGAGAAAGCATCTCATCTAAGAAAGTATCCTCTTTTCCTTTGAATTCTTTCGGTACCGCATGAGCACCTAAAAAAGTGGCTACAATTGTACTATGTGACTCTTGCTGTAATTGTTTGATCACACGAAGCTGTTTCAATTCTGTCTCTCGGTCAAGTCCATATCCACTTTTTGCTTCAAGTGTTGTCACACCATAGGATAAACTTCGTTCAAGATGAAAACGACCTTTCCGGCGTAGCTCTTCTTCTGACGTAGCTTTTGTTGCGGATACGGTCGAATGAATCCCGCCGCCTCTATTTAATATTTCCAAATAAGGAACTCCTGCTTGCTTTAAGCTCATTTCCTCTTCACGTGATCCACCAAATACGAGATGAGTATGTGGATCAATCAACCCTGGTGAAACAAGTCGCCCTTTGACATCCACGATTTCATTAGCTTCCATCATTGCGATATCGTTTGTAGACCCGATCCAACACACGATGCCGTTGCGGATGGCAATCGCAGCATCGTGTAGAATGGTTAACGTTTTCATGTCTTCGCCTTTTAACGGAGAAGTTGACTCTTTTGGTAAAATAAGTTGTCCGATATTTGTAAAAAGTACATCACACTGCATAATGGGTCTCCTTTTTTAATGGCTGTTTTCGTATACATTGTGGCTATTTCATCATATTATTGATTAAATTTTCAATTTCAAAGTAGAATTCCATCAAAAATAGACGGATCTAGCTGTAGTGGCTTGAGGCTCGGGTCAAATGCCACAACCCGCCGGAAATCAGGATTTCCTCTTTGTTGGTTCATTTGCCTGATGCCTCAAGGCGAGCCACTTTCGCTTTACGTGAAAAGCTACAACATAGATGATAAACTGATTCGAAAAACCACAAATTTTGCGAAAACAACCTTTTTTATAAATTTAAGCGTTGGAAAGCGGATTAATCCACTTTCCATTTTTGGTTTTGTTCGACATAATAGATTTTGATGATTTTAGAAGCTGAATTTTTTAATGAAAGTTCATTTATTGATAACGATTATTGCGTTTTTTCTTTTTATAATTCATTGATTAACCTAAGTTATGGTAAAGGTAAGCTCTTTTTGTGTTTGTTTTCATACACTTTGTCTAGTGATAAAAAGTTTTTCGTTTGGAAATGAGCACGAGGTCTTACCAGCAAAGGGTTTCACTCTTATGAGAAGGCTCTTTTCGTATTCTTTGTGGCTCTAGCATATAAAAAGGGATAGAAACACACTTTTCTTTCCTCATTTCGACTAAAGAAAAATACGAAAAGATGCCCGATATCATTTTTTATCATGAAATAGAGACTAATTCGAAAAACAACAAACTTTGCGAAAACAGCCTATGAGAAAAACCAAAATCTTTAAAATAACAGCCTGTGGGTATGAAAAAAAATCAAACGACCGATTAATATAACTCACTTTCCGCACGTGCACCTATTCAACATTCTTTTATAAATTTTGAATCACGATTGACAAAAAGAATCCATTTTTTCATGAAAACATAAGGCTATTTCAAGTCATTATGTTTTACTATTCACTTTATTTCGTGAATGGATGACTAAGTAGTATATATTATTTTTCAATAGAATAACGATGTGCGGAAAGTGAGATATAAACCGAGAATTATTATTTCAAGAAGAGTATATAATCGGATGCTGTTTCTTTATAAGGCTGTTTCGCACCAGTTTATAGACGGTTATATAGCTTTGTTTCGAGCATCATTTCGTCTATTTTTAATGGAAATCAACAGGGAAATGGGCGATTTAATCGAAAATCAGATGAAATAGCCACAATATATACAAAAAGAGTCTATATAAAGACTAATGTTTTATTTGTACTCGATTCACCCTCACCAGCTTATAACATTGGAATATCGACACCCTGCTCTTTTGCCATCTCTTCTGCTTTTTCGTACCCCGCATCCGCGTGACGAACAATGCCCATTCCTGGGTCCGTCGTTAACACTCTTTCTAAACGAGATTGGGCTAACTCCGTTCCGTCTGCGACAACAACCATTCCTGCATGAAGGGAATACCCCATACCGACTCCTCCACCATGATGAACGGAAATCCAAGATCCACCTGCTGCCGTATTAACAAGTGCATTCAAAATAGCCCAATCACCGACCGCATCACTTCCGTCTTTCATACTTTCGGTTTCCCGGTTAGGGGAAGCAACGGAACCACAATCCAAATGATCACGTCCGATGACAATTGGGGCTTTTAATTCACCGTTTTTCACCAATTCATTAATTGCTAAGCCCATTTTGACTCGTTCACCGTAACCTAACCAACAAATTCTTGAAGGTAAACCTTGAAACGCCACGTTTTCTGCTGCCATCTCAATCCAACGCTGCAAAGGTTCATTATCAGGAAATAACTCCTTGATTAAGCGATCCGTTCTATAAATATCCTCTGGATCACCTGATAGTGCGACCCATCTAAAGGGACCTTTGCCTTCGCAAAATAACGGGCGAATATAGGCAGGAACAAAGCCGGGGAAATCAAACGCATTCTCAACGCCTTCATCCTTGGCCACTTGGCGGATGTTGTTTCCGTAATCAAACACAATGCTCCCATTTTCTTGGAATTTCAACATCGCTTCTACATGCTTGGCCATTGATAGTGACGAGCGCTTTACATATAAGGCAGAATCTTTCTCGCGTAACTTATCTGCTTCCAATAAGCTCATTCCCTCAGGCACATAGCCATTGAGTGGGTCATGAGCGGATGTTTGGTCTGTAACGATATCGATCGGAACTCCTCGTTTTAGGAGTTCATGATGCGTTTGGGCTGCATTGCCAACGAGACCGATGGACAATGCCTCTCCTTTTTCTTTCGCTAGTAAAGCCATTGAAACGGCTTCATCAAGCGAATCAGTCATTTTGTCTAGATACTTTGTGTCAAGACGTTTTTGTATCCGCGTCTCATCAACATCTACGGCAATGACAACTCCGCCGTTCATCGTAACGGCCAGTGGCTGAGCGCCACCCATGCCCCCAAGACCTGCCGTTAATGTCAATGTTCCTGTTAGACTTTCATTGAAATGTTGCTTAGCGAGTGCTGAAAACGTTTCATACGTTCCTTGCAGGATTCCTTGTGTGCCAATATAAATCCAGCTACCAGCGGTCATTTGGCCATACATCATTAACCCTTTTTGATCTAATTCATGGAAATGTTCCCAATTGGCCCATTTTGGAACAAGAACAGAATTAGAAAGCAACACACGTGGAGCCGCTTCATGAGTGCGAAAAACAGCAACTGGCTTACCTGATTGAATAAGCATAGTTTCATCATTCTCTAAACGTCGAAGCGTTGCGACGATGCTATCAAACGCCTCCCAGTTTCGTGCGGCTTTACCGATTCCCCCGTAGACGACTAATTCTTCTGGTTTTTCCGCTACTTCGGGATCTAAGTTGTTATACAGCATGCGAAGAACGGCTTCTTGCTCCCAGCCTTTACATTCTAAGCTTAGTCCTTTTTTTGCTCTAATATTGCGGTTGGTGTTTGTTGTCATGATTTATTCCTCCTTTAGTATCTTGAAAATTAGCTGCGGAATCCCATGGGAAATTCGCCATTTTTAACCATTCTGTTAACCGTTCAATATCATCAGAAAAAACGCGATCCTCTTTAATGCTTGGCACAATGTTTCTCGCCTGATTCCAAAATCCTTTAGTTTTTGAAGACATTTTGTTTAGACCTCTATACTCCGTTGCTTCTAATGAACAAATCCCTTCAATGGACAACACTCTACGACAATTATCTATAATCATGCTCGCATGACGTGCTCCAATCGTGCCCATACTGACATGATCCTCTTGATTCGCTGAAGATGGAATAGAATCAACACTTGCGGGATGTGCTAATGTTTTGTTTTCGGAAACAAGAGAAGCAGCAACATATTGCATAATCATCGCACCCGACTGTAGTCCTGGTTGGGGACTTAAGAAGGCAGGTAAATCATTTAATTGCGGATTCACCAGTCGCTCAATTCGACGTTCAGAAATATTGGCGAGCTCTGCTACCGCAATCTTTAGGAAATCCATTGCAAACGCAATCGGCTGCCCGTGAAAATTCCCTCCTGAGATCACCGTTTCTCCATCATCAAAAATGAGTGGATTATCGGTTGCAGCATTTGCTTCGATTTCAAGTTTTTCTTTCACGTACGCTAACGCTTGCCACGTTGCTCCGTGTACTTGAGGTATACATCGCAAGGAATACGCGTCCTGCACACGAACTTCCCCTTGTGAGGTAACCAGTTGACTGTCCGCTAATAAATGACGCATCCGTTTAGCGACATCCATCTGTTCCTTATAGCCTCTTGCTTCATGAATTGCAGGGTGGAAGGCGTCGATTATTCCTTGCAGTCCCTCCATCGTCATCGCTGCAATCCACTCACTTTGATACGCCAATTTTTCAGCTTGAAGATAATTCATTATTCCAACTGCAGTCATTGCTTGTGTGCCATTAATGAGAGCTAAACCTTCTTTAGCTTTTAACTCAACCGGCTCTAAGTTAAGGCTTTTTAATACAACGGATGATGGCTTTACTTCCCCTTGATAGAATACGGTTCCTTCGCCGACAAGGACGAGAGCTAAATGTGATAAAGGGGCTAAATCGCCAGATGCACCTAGAGAGCCTTGCTGTGGTATAACTGGTATAACGTTTTCATTTATCAACACCACGAGTCTCTCAATGACTTCACTGCGAATTCCTGAATATCCTTTAATTAATGCATTTAGACGTAATATCATCATAGTCTTCGCCACGTCAGTCGAGAAAGGTTCACCTACCCCACATGCATGCGAACGAATCAAATGAAGTTGAAGCATATTGACGTCCTTTTCATCAATGGTCACATCGGAAAACTTTCCAAACCCGGTATTAATACCGTAGACTGTTTTTCCATCTGATACGATTTTCTCTACAGCTATCCGGCTTTTTTCTACTTTTTTCATACTTTTTTGCGAAACAGATATCAGTTTATTCTCTTCAATAACCTGCCGAATGGCTTCCACTGTTAATGAACTTCCTGTTAACTCAATCATGAAGATTCCTCCTTTTTTCCATACAAAAAGAGGCGACAATGGCATCACAAATGCCACCATCGCCTCCTATTCACTAAAATCTCTAGGCCATGATTTTTTATATATGATTGATTCCAAGACCAATCGTTTCATGCTCTAAGCCTTTCACTGGAGCCCCAATCGTTCCATAAAAGGAGACGGCGATCCATTCGCCTTCTTCTTTCTGTTCATACGGACGACCTCTAACAACTGAAAAGCGTAAGCCAACCGTTCTCATCATATCGCCAATTGCGAGCTGACCTCGTGTCACCCCTTCAATTGCTTCTAAAATTGCATGATATAATGCATGTGTTTCACGGTAGTAGTTCTCATGAATCAGTCCACTTCGCTTCGCTGCCGTTTCCACTGCAGAAATGACCTTCTGCATATTCATTGATCCCACTCTGCCTGTGCAATAGGAGACCGTTGTGAACATCGAAGAAAACATCAGTATTTCCTCTTCATCTAAGGTCACTAGTAAGACGGCTTGCTTCCCAATTTTATTATTCTGCTTCATATAAAACCTCTATATCTGAAAATTTACTATTTACTAATAACTATTCTCATTGTATACATGGACAAAGTCGAGTGTCAATGATGAAATAGAATCCTTTAGAAAGTTACCATATTAGTTGTTTACTAGGCTAAAAGATAACTAGAGAATCTCAATGAACATAATTAACCCTCTCTTGATACATGTAAGGGATTATTTTTGCTAAATACATCACTAGATCTGATGGAGAAATTTTAGTTCCTACTGGTAGTTGCGTCGAAGTCCAATCTTCAAATAATGATGATACGGAAAACTAGCCCTTATCGATACCTCTTTTTTGTATGACGGCTATTACTTTGGCTTGTTTTACTTGGGTAAGTTTTCTATTTAGAGTGTTTTCTTTCCTTCTGGCAGTTTTTACTCTAGTAATAATCAAGCGAGTTGTCCCCATCACTAAAGTGAATTTACCAGCGGTGCGGATGAACGCAATGGGAGTGTTTCTTTTATCTTTGAGGCTATGTGCTCGATTTTTCTTGTGAAAACGTCAATTTGCTGCGCCTTTTCATTTCAAAACATTCTAGCTCTAAATTAGGAATGAAAGTAGTTTTTTGAACAATTGCCCTATTTTCTGAAGGCTCATTTCATCTATATTGTTGCTTATCTGATTTTTGAGTATATCGATCATTTCATAGTTGATATCCTTCAAGAAACGGAAGTAACTTTTTTCTTCTTTTTTCCTGGACTTAAGCCGATCGGTACACACATTGGTGACCCTTCTACAGGGTTTTCAATAATACGGCATTCTAATCCAAATACTTCATTAATCATTTCTTCTGTAAAAATATCCTTTGGAAGTCCTTCTTTGTATATTTTCCCGTTGGAGATACTAATTAAATAGTCTGCATACCGTGCTGCCTGGTTAAGATCATGGAGGACCATTACGATTGTTCGGCCGTAATCACTATTTAATTCTCTTAATAACTCCAGTACCTCAATTTGATGGGCTAAGTCAAGATATGTCGTTGGCTCATCCAAAAGGAGTAAGTCTGTTCCTTGACTGAGTGCCATGGCGATCCATGCTCTTTGCCTTTGTCCTCCTGATAATGCATCAAGTGGTCTTTCGGCAAAGTCATGCATTCGTGTTGCATCAAGCGCCCAACTTACTATTTCATGGTCTATTTTTGTGTGTTTTGACAATAGACCTTTATGTGGATGTCGTCCATAGTAGCATAGTTCTTTTACTGTTAAACCTTCAGGTGCCTGTGGGCCTTGTGGTAATATTGCAATCTTTTTGGCAACTTCTTTTGTCGGCTCATTATCAATTTTTTTGCCATCCAAATAAACTGTTCCCTTTTGCGGCTTTAAAAGTCTAGCAAGCGATCGTAGAATGGTAGATTTGCCACACCCGTTTCCACCAATCAATACCGTTATTTTTCCTTCAGGAATGGTGATTGTTAAATCCTCAACAACAGAAACGAATTCATAACCTAATGATAGTTCCTTCGCTGCTAACCGTACCATATACTCACGTCCTTTTTTTTAGGCTCTTTTCGTTTAGATTGTGGTTATTTCATCATATTTTTGATTAAATCTTCCATTTCACTGTTGATTTCCACCAAAAATAGATGGGTCTAGCTGCAAATTTTGCGAAAATAGCCTTTTATAAATATTCATTAAATTTCCTTTACCTTACTTTCACGCCTTAATAGGTATAAGAAATAGGGAGCTCCTATCACAGCTGTAAAGACCCCGGCCGGTATTTCAATTGGAGGTAATAAGCCTCTTCCTAAACCATCAGCGAATAATACCAGCAATATCCCAATTAGTGCTGAAACAGGGAGAAGATGTTTATGTTTTGCGCCTACAAGCTGCCGCCCAATATGAGGAGCAACCAATCCCACAAATCCAATCGAACCAACTGTAGCTACACTAGCTCCAGCAAGAGCAACAGATAAAGCAAGCATGAGTAACCTCGTATAACCGATGTTTTCACCTAAACCTTCCGCAACATCATCACCTAAGTTTAAAATATCAAGTTTGATTGCTAATATCACAGTTATAGGAAGTAAAACAATAATCCATGGCAATATTCCAATTACTTCATCCCAACCACGTCCCCATAAGCTACCTGTTAACCAGGTTAATGCAGCATTAGCATCAACCGGAAATCTAATCATTAGGTATTGGATTGCCGCATTACAAACTGCACCAAGTGCGATTCCAATGAGTGCGAGTGTGGCGGGTTGAACTCCTCTTTTGTAGGCAAACAAATAAAGTACCACGGCGACTATCGCTGCCCCGATAAATGCGGAGATCGGCAATGCAATGAAAGGTGATTTCGGGAATAGTATAATGACAATAACCGCCGCCAAACCTGCACCTTTTGTAATACCTAAAACATCTGGTGAAGCTAAGGGATTTCGAATGATCCCCTGAAGAATTGTTCCAGACACAGCAAGACCAGAACCAACCAAAAGGGCAATAGCGATTCGTGGCAATCGAAAATTAAAAATAATAAACCAGTCACTCTCTCCACCTGTTCTAAATAATGCGGATAGAACTCGAACTGGACTAATAAAAACTGAGCCCACCCCGATGCTGATTACTGAGAAAAACACGACTAGAACTGCAAGTAAGATAATCCAACCAGTTGGAGTTAATTTTCTTTTGAACCTTTTAGCTTGACCCCTGATCATGACAGTTTACCGCCTTTACGTGCTAAATATAAAAAGAAGGGTGCACCCATGAATGCTGTCACGATACCTACTGGAGATTCAAAAGGATAGGAGATAAAACGAGAAACAACGTCAGCGTACACTAAAAGTAAAGCCCCAAATAAAGCGGAAAATGGAATGATATTCTTGTAGTCTACACCAACTAAACGTCTAACGATATGTGGGACAATTAATCCAATAAAGCCAATTGGTCCTGCAACTGAAACGGAAGCTCCTGCCAATATCACTACTGTTATTCCTGTTAATAATCGAAGCCATTCGACTCTCTGCCCAAGCCCTTTTGCAATATCCTCTCCCAAACTAAAAATTGAAATAGAACGGGATAAAATAAAGGCAACTAAAATACCTATGATCGTCCATGGTAGGATAATGGTAACATCTTCCCACCGGCTTCCATCAATTGCCCCAGCCAGCCAATATAACACCGTTTCTGTCGATTGTTCATTAAATAGAATAATACCTTCTGTAATAGATGAAAAAAATAAGTGAACAGCCATTCCCGCCAATGCTAGTTTGACAGCTGATACACCACCACCTGTTTTTGCCATCATATATACAATTGCGCCACCTAAAGCTGAACCTATAAAGGCCGAATACACAAGGGAAGACGGAGTCATGTTTGGGAAAATAACTACTGAAGCCACGACAACTAATGAGGCACCAGCATTGACACCAAAAATTTGTGGTGATGCAAGTGGATTTCGTGTTAAAGCTTGCATAAGGGCACCAGCAATGGCTAAATTTGCCCCAATTATTGCACCCAAGATTGCACGAGGTAAACGAAGAGAACGGACAACCATGACTTCCTTCGTCTGATCATTGGAAAAAAGGGCATGAATAATTGTGCTGAAAGTGGTATCTACAGCACCAACAGAAATACTTGCCATCATACCAATAAGTAATAAAATTAAACTAAACACAAATAAAAATGCTCTAAATCCCCTTTTGCCTGTATGTTTTATTGACGACAAACGGGTGTTCATATAGCCTGAATCCACAATTAATCACATCCTAGTGAAACAACTTCATTTTCTTTTTAAAAGGCTCTTTTCGTATTCATTGTTACTCTTGACACAAAGAAAAAACAGGCAGTAGGGTTTTTTCGATTGATTTCTTTCTTTTTATCTAGAAATGAAGAATTTTTCATTAGGAAAAGAGCACGAAGTCATACAAGTCAAGGGATTTCTTCTTATTCGAAAAACCACAATCTTTGCGAAAACAGCCCTTTAAAAATATTTTTAAAGAAAAAGTGAGCACACG
The DNA here is from genome assembly GCF_037024155.1 of Bacillus sp. 2205SS5-2. Classification (NCBI taxonomy): domain Bacteria; kingdom Bacillati; phylum Bacillota; class Bacilli; order Caryophanales; family Bacillaceae; genus Bacillus; species Bacillus spongicola. The sequence continues at coordinate 66,625 of NZ_JAYKTS010000001.1, read as the reverse complement.
ACCTGTCCCACTTTTCAAAATGATTAACCAACCTATTATTCTACCGATGTTCCATTAAACAAATCATTTATCGCGTCTTCAGCAATAATCTCTGATGAAATTAATCCACGAGATTTCGCCCATCTATTTCGATCTACTTCATATACTTGGTCATTTTTCACTGCCGAAAGGCTTTGCCATAGTGGGTCCTGTTTCCATTCCTCATCCACTGTACCATCCCCTGATTTCATTAAAAATAATATATCAGGATTAAACTCCACTAACTGCTCTAAGTTCATTTTTAGATAAGGGGAATCCAAGTACTCTGGTAAATCTTTCGCCTTGTCTGCGGTAATCGCATGCTCAAAACCTAATTTGAAAAATAAGCTCCCGACGTATGATTTATCCGAGTGTCCGAATAACCCAGTGTCTGTAACTACTGCAGGCAGAACTGTCCGATTTTCATCAGCAGGGATTTTTGCTCTAAATGATGCCATATTATCTTGATGTTCTGTTAATCGTTTTTCAGCTTCATCTGGTTGACCAACTGCCTTTGCTATAACTGGGAATGCCTCAATATTATCTTCATAATTCCCAGCCAAGCTAGGAAGAACAATTGTCGGTGCTATCTTTGTAAGATCCTCGTAAATTCCTTTATGACGTTTTGTATCGGCTATAATTAAGTCCGGCTTAAGAGAACTAATCACTTCAAGATTTGGTTGTTTGCGTGTACCCACAGAAGTAAAGTCACCCATTTGTTCAGCAATTGGCTTAATGATGTTATCTTTTTCCCCATCATCAGCGATACCGACTGGTGTTATTCCTAAAGAGGCAAGGGCATCAACAAAAGAGTATTCAAGTACGACAATTTTTTCAGGTTTAAACGGAATCGTTGTATCTCCTAAATCATGTTGAATCACGATTTCTTCACTTTTTTCTATTTTTTCCTTTCCATTTGCTTCTGTAGCTTCTTCCTCCGAAGCTTTTGATCCGCAAGCTACTAGTGCAGCAACGATGAGCAAAAGCATCATGATGAAAACTGCAAGGTTTCTCTTTTTAATAAACATCTTTTTTCCCCCTTGTTATTATGTAAGGCTCTTTTCGTATACATTGTTGCTCTTGACACAAAGAAAAAACAGGCAGTATGGTTTTTTCGATTGATTTCTTCCTTTTTATCTAGAAATGAAGAATTTTTCATTAGGAAAAGAGCACGAAGTCATACAAGTCAAGGGATTCCTTCATATTCGAAAAGCCACAATCTTTGCGAAAACAGCCTTATGTAATTAATAATAATATTCACTATTAATGAGAATGATTATCAATTTCAATAATAATATAGCTTTTTTACTTTGTCCACCCCAATTTTCAATTTAAGTGGCCAAACGCCTTTCCAGTAACACATCATTCGTATAATGTTTTGCGATATACGCCGACGACATGCTTCTTAATAGGCCTCCATATGAAAGGTTAAAAGATATTTTATCACCTACATCCATTGGTTTCGCCTCCGTAATGTCCACTATAAGGTGGTCACTGCTACCTCCCAGTTTTTTTATACATGGATTTATCGGATGAATATCATTAAAATCGACGTCTTGTTTACCTAAAGAAAGGATGGCTCTAAGTCGCCAACCAATATCAGGAAATATTTTCTTATCTCCAAATGCATCTGTGCCCTGAGTACCTCTTGGCACAGAAGACTTCACCTGTATCTCTACAATTTCTGCCTGTAATTGAAAAGCATCTTGATAAAGTCCTTTTATTGCATTACCATCTACTGTACTCACACCTAAATAAATAGATTCACCGATTCGAAGCTGATTGATTCTACCGATAGATTTTCTTTCAAAAATTAACGGCAATGCGCTTGAATTCCCTCCAGAGATAACCTGAAGGCTTCTTCCAAATACCCTCTCAATGTTACGAGCAATATCCGTTAACAGCAGAAATGATGTCTCACTTGGTAGCACTCCACCAAAACATCCAAAGTTTGCACCGACCCCTTCTAGCTTAATTGCTTTCAATCGATTTATTTTTTTTACCATTTCTAATACGGAATCGGGAGAAACACCTTCTCTTAAGTCACCTAACTCAATCATTAAGATAATACGGTGTTTTTTTCCTCTTTTCTCAGCAACTTTATCTAAAGACAGGATGGTTTCCCACTCTGAGTTTAAACTGATGTCACATAGGTCTACAATCGATTCCACTTCACTTTTCCCTGGAATTCGAAGCATCATGTACTCGGCATCTGGATACTTGTTCTTCATTTCAGCAATATTTTGTATACGTGAATCTGCAAATAGCGTATATCCAGAATCAATGAATGATTGAATAATTTGAAGATCAGCAGAGATACCCTTTGTTACTAAATAAACATCCATCCTACGATCCTCACATCTAGCTAAAATAAAGGCTGCATTATGTTTGATCTTTGATAAATTAACCTTTAAAAGAGGGTACATTTGCACTATTGTTCCTCACCTTTCAGTAAAGGATTTTGGAAACTTGAGAATAAATACGTTTTTGCCTGGTTATGAATCCGCATTGATAGTAATGATTTCGTTTCAATGTTCTTTGAAAAAAGTTCACTATAAGTAAGGGGGAAATTAACTAACTCCTTATCTAGAGAGTCCTCGATGATTCCACTGATTAATCCCCAAAACTTCAACTCTCCGATAGCTAAGTATCCACTAAGAACAAAAACTAACTCACCGAGGTGATTTTGAATAACCGCATGATGAAATTTGCGAGAAACATCTTTTATATTCTCAGTCAAAACACTGGTATTTTTCACTTGGAAATTTGGGAACCGACTTTGTAACGTCTCTTTGTGAATTCGTATACCTCCTAAATCACGAATCATCATTCGGTGAATCTGCCCATTCTTGATGCAGACAATCGTATTCTGCATGTGTCCTTCAAGAGCTATTCCGTATTTTTGTAAGAGATGAATCAAAGGAGCGAGCAAACAAGTAGCGTAGTGCTTCATATAATCTAGTGCCATTTCTAAGGTTATTTTGTCCTCATTAAAATATTCTTTTATTAATTCAATAATAATTGGGTCTTGTGAATAAGGGTTTTCAGCTGTTAAACTAGCTGCCACAAAGCCGGTCTCCCCCTCTTTTAGGTGGACATTTGGTTTCTCGCGCAATATAAACGCTAAATTTCTTCCTTTTGTCTGCTTTTCGTCGTCATGCTTGGAGTTGATAAACGCACCATATGGTTCTTTTAAGATTATAAGTTGTCTTAACTTATATTTATCTTGAAGGGAAATTTCATTAAATAAGTCCGACAATAGAGGGCCATCCACGGTGATCTCTGGTGAAACGGTTCGAACTGCACTTGTGGCCTGTACTCGTATAGGTAGTTTTACGTGATAATCCAATTCAAGTAGATTCATAGTTCGAAATGATAATGTTGCTTTGGATGGTACCTTATATGGAACGGCTATAATATCACTTTTGGAAAATTCATTACTATATAGCTCCGGTAAAACTTTTTCATATTGCCACGGATGAACAATAAATGGACTATACTCATTTAAGGGTTGGCCCATCGACTGAACAATTTCTTTGCTTGTTTCTTCCATCGAAGGTAGCAGGCCAAACAATGATTGGCTCTCCCAAGAACGAGATCTTGTTTCGTTTACAAGACTTTTCTTAACAAGAACAATTAGTAATGGAATGTCATGTTCAAATTCAGGTGCATACTGTTTAACCTCTTCATCTGTTAGACCAAGCTTCGTTTTGGTGGATGGGTGTAAAGGATGTCCCTCAACTACCATACTTTCCGAATAAGTTAATTCATCAAAAATTCGAACTTTTTTAATTTGTTCAATCCATTGAAGCCAAGTAGTTGGGGTTTCCAATTGATAAAAATGAAATGTGGTCTGGATTTGCTGCTTCATCCATCTCTTTTTTCCATTAAGTGCCTCAAAGGAAGCGACTAAATTATTGCGGCTATTTAGTAATTCTTTCTTTAGCTCCTTTGTAATAGACATATAAAAATTGTCTGTAAGTAAATCGATAAACGTCGAGACCTTTGTAATCCTTTCCCACTGGTTGTTTTTCAACAAATGGTATTCATGTGCAAATTCGATTCTGTTAAATGCTCCCATTCTTTTAACGGGTAGATAAAGTTTTAAATGATCGAATTGATTTTCAAATACATAGAAAAAGATAATATTAGTGAGTTTTGGCATTTGATCGTGAATACCCTCTATGTAGATCTTTGCTTTTTCCCCCAACAGATTTTCTCTCACAATACTGTTTGCTAGTCTATTCATAATTCCAGTATCTGCTTTTGTTGTGCAATTAGTTTTTTCAATTAGCAAGACGATTCACCCTCTTTTTCGATTTGTGTATTTTTAATTTCCAGTAGTTTATTGTTGATAGTGAAGTTCCTACTCCCATTACTACAAAAGCAAAGATAACTCCTTTCCAGCCCACTAGAAAACTTATTAATAACGCACCTAATGGGATCATGCCACGATCCATTAATACTACACTTAACACCTTACCCCTCTTTTCTTCAGGAACCTTATTTTGAAAATAAATGCGATTGGAAGATCGAGTCCATTGTCCAAACAAACCAATAGAAAATAAAGAAATAAATAAAAACGCCTTTATAGGAATAAGTACACTAAGAAGGCTAAAAGCAAAGAACAATAAGCTCATATAACACATGGCTTCTTCTTTAACATGAACTAAAATCTTTGGCAAAGTTAACGTAGCGACAATTGCTCCTAACGCTGCAAGCGTCATAGCTATACCGAACACTTCCGCCTCACCTGGAAAATAAAAATCAGTTAAAACTGGAAGGATCGTTGTATACGAAAAACCAAATACCATTGCAATTAGGGAGGCAAGAAACAAATTTCGACCGGTCACGTCTTTGGAAAAATAATTTTTAACTTCCTTAAGAGCAAAGGATTTCTTTTTTCTTAAGCTTCCTTCAATTGGTTGAACCTTAATAGGTAAACTTAAAATTAACGAAATAAATAAACAAAAAGACTGAAACGCAAAGGTTAAAGAAATCCAACCAAACCCAAGTAAAAATCCTGCAATCGCTGGTCCAATAGATCTGCAGATATTTAACACAAGCGAATAATTTGATACCACCTTACTTTTACTAGTGTTTGCTGAAAATATGGGAAGGATAGCATTTCGCACTGGCGTTTCAAAAGCACTTACACAACCTCTTAAACATGCATACGATAAAATAACCCAAAACTCCAGCTGATCAAACGCAAGAACAGTCGTTGTTAATACAACAGTTAAAATAAATGAGAGACTGCCACATAATTTTATTAAAAAAGAACGGGAATAAATGTCACACATCTTTCCTGCATATAGACTTAAACCTAAAACCGGGATTAGTCTTACAAAGTTTACCCATCCTAAATAAACCGGGTTTTGATATTGTTCAAAGACATACCAGTTTAACGCAACAATACCAATCCAATTCCCTAAAAACAGGAAAAAAGAGCTGCCGAAAAACCATTTAGCGATAAAATCACCTCCTAAAGTGCTATTGAAGTTTTATTGATATTTGTTATCATTGAAAATGATTATCAGTATCAATTAAGATTATACGAGTGGGATGTACATTTGTAAATAACTAAACATACGAGGTGGAAAAATGAGTAAGCAGACGGGGATATTAAGTCCTAATAAAATAAAAAACAATGGTCATGATAAAGAAGAAGCACAAATCATTGCCTACTTAAAGGAAGAAAATCAGCATTTATTGGATTACTATACTGCTAGTATCCAAAAGGGTCGAAACGGAATTATGAATCGTTTAATATCCTCCATTTTTCGTGAGAATATATTGGGGATGAGGAAAAAACAAATTAAATTACTTAAATCAAGGAGCAGTTGGGAATGGGAAACCTCCCTTCCACTATCAGTACGAGAATTTTTACTTAGCAAATACGAAATCTATGATAAGTTCAATAAGATTTCTATTCTTCCCTTTAAAAATCAAAGGTCTTTTATAATAGTCCCTATTAGCCAACAGTTTGCATTTGGAAGAGTGGAAGTAGTTGGTCCCTTTGCGCTCATATCTGAACAAGGGATTCCAATGTGGATTACCCATCCTGTGGAGGTACTTGAAATACTATCAAAAGAGGATTGGGATGAAGATTCAGAGCCATTGGAATCGTTTAAGAATGATCTTTCCAACAGTTCGGCTAATTTAGCACTTGCCTATGCGTACAAAAATTATCAACAATCATTGGATACAGTTTCCTTACTAGAGACGGTGGAAAGTAATCAAAACTCCTATGCAATCTTAGAGCAATCCGTTACGGAGGGACACCCTTGCCATCCAGGAGCCAAAATGAGGAAAGGTCTTTCTGCTTCTGAGAATTATCAGTATTCATCAGAATTCCAAAATCCAGTCAAAATCTCTTTTGTTGCCTTACATAAAACGTTGGCATGTACCGCTACTATTGGGGGGAATTGGAATAAATTGATTTTTTCACTAGAACCGGATTTACAAATAGCCTATGAAAAGACATTAAGACAACTTGATAAAAACGCTAGGGATTTCTACGTCCTACCAATCCATCCTTGGCAAATGGTAAATACTATACCGCTAATGTTTTCCGTGGAGTTAAATAAGATGGAAATTATTGAGATTCCATATGACAAGTGCTTTTATTATGCTGGTATGTCCTTTAGAACACTTTTCCCGATGGAGATGGAAGATTTAAAACCACATTATAAATTAACTACAAATGTACATTTAACTGGAGAGGTTCGAACATTATCCGAGCAAACCATCCATAATGGTCCACTAATGAGTCAAATACTAGCAAATATTTTAAAAAATGATTCCCTTATTGATGAAAAAATATTTATTCCAATTATTGAATTAGGTGGATTACATTATTACAATGAGCTGGATGATGAACCATCAAAAACAGATCGCAGTGAGAATTTAGCGTGTGTTATAAGAGAAAATCTTTATCATTATATTGAGCCAAATGAAATCCCAATTGTCGGTTCTGCTCTTTTAGCTTCTAATTCAGATCAGGACACATCAGTGATAATTGAATTAATCCAACGATTTCAGCAAACAAACCAGCTAAAAACACAAAAAGAAGCTGCCTATTTATTTTTAAAACAATACGTACAAAATTTAGTCGATGGAGTTGTCCCTTTACTTGTAAAGTACGGGATAGGCTTAGAAGGTCACCTCCAAAATACAGTACCGGTATTTCACAAAAATGGCACCCCGGTTAAGATCCTTATCCGTGATTGGGAAGGAATTCGTATTGATACGGAAAGATTATCCAAAGCTGGATTTGATTTATCGAAATTCCACAATAAATCACGAATTTTAACAACAGATTTAAAATCGGTTCGAAATAAATTATTTTATTCTGTCGTTCAAAATCATCTTGGTGAATTGATTCTGCATCTGGTCAAAGAATTAGAGCTAGATGAGTATTCCCTTTGGGCCATAGTCAAAGAAAGATTTAATATAGTTTTTAATCGTATTGAAGAAGAAGGTGTTTGGCAAGAGCGAGTAGCTGAAGATCGAATCAATTTCTTTAACAAAGAAATTGATTATAAAGCTGTAACAACAATGAGAATGCTTGGAGAGGCACACAACTACACATATGTTAAAGTTCAAAATCCATTATCAAAATAAAGTGGTTATCCGTGGTTTGGTAATGTTATAAATTAGCCCTCAGCAGTGACCGTTCAGACCACTGCTGAGGGCTCTTACATGTGAATCATATGACAAATTCTATTAAGTTGGTATTTTTTCTAATTCCTCGATTAATAAGGTTGTTTTCGCAAAGATTGTGGCTTTTAGAATAGGAATATATTTCCTGGTTTGTAGGACTTCGTGCTCTTTTCCTCATGAAAACTTCTCCATTTCTAGATGAAAAGTAAGAAGTCAGTCAAAAAAACCTTACTACCTGTTTTTTCTTTGTGTCAATAGCAATAAAGTATACGAATAGAGCCATTAAAAAAGAGTCCAAAGAAATGAAGTGTGATCAATAACATTTGACAAACCTTTATATTACTGCAAACAAAAAGAAGCCATTTTGAATATAGATTAATCAAAATGGCTTTTTCTCTTGTAGAATGAATGTTGGTTTTCATAAAAAAGTTCGATCATTTTCTATCCGTGTCATTATATTTCGGTGGATTCTCACCAGACTTGTTCAAACCTTGTCGTATGATTAACTTCACCTTATCAGGTAGGATTTCCTCAGCCAGACTGTTTAGATAAATTCTTACGCCTATTAGCCGAGTTTATAACTTTGTATCTAGAATATCCAATTGGTTATCTGCAAATACTGTGAAAAGAAATACACAGACACAAGCAGGAGAACCGTTGCAAATGAGATATCTATCATACCAGACTTCCAAAAATTTTCGTTTACACGTTCTCTTTGGTATTCTTCTTTTAATTCGAAGATGATTTCTTCAAGAAAATAGATTCTCCACCACTGTAGAAAGGTTAATTGATACCTGCTCTTTTTTTCTTTCTCTCCATGATACTCTATTTTGATCTTTGCGTTTTCTTCCGGCAGCTCAATGATGGGCTGTTCAAAAGGTTCCTGAATTAATTTATATTCAATATTCTTCTCATGTAAAAGTCGCTCTAGTTTTTGTAAGAGTTCAAGTTCCGTAGTTTTATGTATGCTAAGTGTTTTCCCTTTTTTCTTCCAAGAGAAAATCAACGTAAAAATAATGATTGCAATATACAGGTAGATCGAGTAAAACTCTTTTATTAATAGCAAAAATTGTAGGATGGTAAACAGAAAACTAATAACCAAAAGATAAACAGGCTCGACGACCACCCCTTTTTGAAGAATGATTCGTATTCCATGAAAAAAACTAAACAAGCTCATAATCATCAAAAAAATCCAAAAAAACTGTGCATTTTCCATTTTCTATCTCCCCGCCCATCACTAGTGTGACTCGAGCTAAGCTCAACTCAATCATTTGGTTCTTTCACGCAATATAGGCAAATCCTAATTCAAGAAATTCGTCTTTTTCTGGCAGAATCGATATAAAGACAATCTATTTGAAAGACAATAATATTGTTCTTTCACTTACTCCCGGATACATAACAAGTAAAATAGGCTATTTCTCCAAAATAGGTTTGCAAACAGTATAGAAATTCTATATGAACAGGCTGAGAATTTATTCAATAGTCTTGAGCCTATTATTTCAGCTCAAAGAGTCCTGTTTATAGCTGCTTTTGGGCCCTTTATATATAGTCCACAAGAAGGGAAAGATATGGCCACAGCATTTACAGATGTTATTTTAACTAAAATAAGAGAAGAAGAAGAATGAACGCATATTAACTTTCTAATGGGGAGAGAATCGTTACATTCTTCTCTTTATTTTGTTATATCAATTTCTATATAGTATCTGCTACAAAAGCTTCTCCACTTTCATTCTCACTAATAATGTTAACTGTAGCCTTTTTATCACCCTTCCAAACAATATCAAAATAATCAGGGAAATTCTCTCCTTCAAAATAATAATCATCCCTAGAATACTTTGGGTAAAACTCTTCATATTTGTCTAAAATACCTCCCTGTTCACCATAGTAAATTTTCAAAGTTACCCCTCCCAGGAGTGAACCTTTAGATTTAATTACTTTTTTAATCTCAATTAAAAATAGACGAAATGATGCCCGAAACAAAGCTATATCAACGTTTATAGACTGGTACGAAAAGCAACAAACTTTGCGAAAACAGCCTTTTAATTTTTTCCTATTCGGATTGATTTGGTTGTGTGTAGAATACTTTCTTCTGATACTCTTTAACGTAACGGCCATTCCGTTTTTACGGCAAGATTGTCGTCATAAAATGTTGAATAAAGTTTTGCGAATGAAGGCGAGCTGCAATCAAAGGTGGACGAATATTTTGCATGTTTTCAAAAAAGGAGCCTACCCAGAGAATTTTTTGGTCAATGATGATGTAAGGGAAGGGCACACTTCTTTTCCCTTCAACCTCCCTTGCCTCCTTCTGCATAGATTCAACTGAAAAAATGGTCACAACCAATTGTGAGCGTCTTTCTTCAATGATTTGGATTAACTCTTGAGACAAAGTGGTTACATTTGGCATTGAAATGATAATCGAAGAAGTTGCATTCAGAAGATCTTCTTTTAATAGATGTAGTTTTTTGGCGTGCATCCACTGAAGATCAGGATGGTGATGCTGAATCCAAGTACCGATTTGGCTCGTTGTTACGAGTTGATTTCTTTCGATTTGATGCTGATAAAGCTTCTTAAGCGTCGTCCGACTGTAAACATGTTCACGGAGGAAGTGTGTATCGGCTACGTGAATGAATTTTCCTTTTGTTCGGGTTATGGCAACGTTGAGTAAACGCTCGCTATTTTTCCCAATCAGTAACATGCCTGCTCGCTGTTCCGGAAAACTATCGACGGTATCAAACACCATTACTTCACGTTCACTTCCTTGGAAACGATGAACTGTCGCCGCGATAATATCCGCTTGGAGTAGTTCCTTGCTTAACAAATCCTGTATCAATAGGGACTCCAACTGAGCTTGCGCCCGGTAAGGAGTGACGTAGCCAATCGATCTCGAACCGCCGTCAAAAGCCTCTTTTACTAATTGGACTGACAAAAGGGCTGACCAAATATTTATTCGCGAATGGCTATTTTTTTCTTTCATGCAATTGAGACCACACCCACTTGTATCAAGGAGCACAGAGGCTTGGCTCGAAAACGGAGCTCGATCTGCGATGACTTGACGATTGTCTCTGACACTTGCATGGTCACCTACTAAGGAATGATAGATTTCAGAATTTGTAAAGGCTGAGATCTCTGGATGCATTCTTCTTTGTTCTTTTAGCAGGAATAAATGTGGATGAAGGGCTCCAGTATTTAGCGATTCTATGACCCCCGAGCGATGAAAGACATCTTCTTGAAGCCAGTGAGCCACAAGTTCATGTCTAGACGAGGCAATTGGTGGTAATTGTTTAAAATCTCCACACACAATTACCCTCTTTCCGAGTGAAGCGGCGAATGCCGCTTGCGGGACATAGGCCATACTCGCCTCGTCTACAATAACGACATCATATTGCTTTTCGTAAATAAGTGGATCAGTAGCAGCTTTAGCTAATGTCACACCAATCACGCTCGCTTCTTTTACCAACTGAGATTCCCGTTGCTTCACCTTTTCTAATAACGAAGCATATCTTCCTTCGATACCTAAAAGAGCCTCAGTATCACGATTACTGAAGGAGGAAGACAAATCCTTTTTTAACGATCTCCGCTGCAGAGATAAACTCTCTTTTTTTTCAAAAAGCACTGGAAACCGTTTTTCAATGAGCTTATCTGTTGATAAGGACTCATGAGATGCTACTGCTGAACTCACTCTGCTTCCGTATCGAACGACATCCCCTTCTTGCCACTTTTTCTTATTTTCAATAAAAGAGGCAATTTCGTTCATCAGCACATCTACCGCTGAATTACTATGCGAGAGAATAAGTACTTTTTGCTGTTTAAAATATTTATTGGCGGCAACTCGAGCTAATGTGTAGGTCTTCCCTGTACCCGGAGGACCCCATACATATGTTATTGGATTGTATTTACTTCGTAGTATTAATTCATGTACCGGGCTTTTCACTTTTTCATGTGGAGTTTGATCTTCCATTGTCGGTTCTAATAATCGCTTCATTCTTGCCAGCTTTTTTTTGCTTTCCTTACATTCTTCTAGTCGCTCTGACAATTGATCTAATAGTTCCCACGGATCATGCATTAGAACTGCCTCAGAGATCAAATTTCCAAGAAAGCTATCAAAAGAAAGAATAATCCCTTTTCCTTCAGATGAAAGAACTTTGGCGGATACAGACATTTTGCCCCATTCGACTCGAACCAGGGAACCAACCGGAATCGTTAGCTCAAATGGCGTATCAAAGTAATAGGAATAGGAACCCTCACTTGTCACACTTCGACCATGTTCAATTCGATATTTCGTACTGCCATATTTTTTTAAATGGAAAATTTCAACAGCAAGCGCTTTTTGCCATTCTTTTACCATAGAGAGTATCGTTTTCATCTTCATCACGTCCTTTTTTGCACAAAGAAAGCTGAATTCGAGAAAGAATTGAGCTCATTTACTATATCATTTGTTGTAGTAGCTTGCCAATGAATCCGGTCGCTCGCTTAATTAATGATGAAAACATTGTGTCCTCTCCTAACAGTAATGGTCCCTCTTTTTCTATAGCTGATTTCGTATTCATGTCTACTAAAAGAGTTTATAGAGAACCTATCTTTATGCTAAGAAAATAGGGGTGCTTTTTATGAAAAAGATAAGAATTAGTCAAGCCGTTGAATCACCAATGCAAAAACCAGACCAAGGACTTGGTCTGGTTATAAATATTTATCGATGGTGTCTTGCATTTTTTGAAGCTCATTTTCTAATCTCATGCTAATCATCGTGCCAAAATACAGTAATAGGCTTTGGAGTACAATCTTCGTTGGTTTTTCGCGGTTCAGCTCACTTTGAATGGTTTCTATCGCAGATTCAACTTCCGGAAGAAGCTCGCCTTCATTCAAAGATTCTAACAGAACATTCTCCACATGCTTCCACTGTTTTCGTAAGGAATGAATGGCCTGGATTCGACTTTCCATTCCCACTTCAATCAGATCCGTTAACAAAGAAGATTGAAGGATTGGCTTTTCTGCTATTGAATAGCCCTCGACAATGCTGTCAACTCGTTTTACAAGAAAATTAGCAACCTCTTCAATAACCAATGGCTTTTCATCAATAATCATATAAAATAAATATTCCTTGATCATACCATTTAGAAGAGTTGCGGTGTCGTACACAAATGGCTCCACCTTTTCACCATAAATTGAAAGAATTCGATTGGCATTCCAATTTAAGATTTCGGCTCTTATTTTAAACAAATAGTGTTGTATTTCCTCATTTTCTCGAATGATTTGCTCACGCATTTGCATCCGCATAAAATCTTTATGCACGAAAAAACCTTCAAGTTGAATCTCGATATGCTGAACAAAACGACGCTTCGGTGACAGTGATGTGTTTTGGTCTAATTGTTTGATTTTATCAAACAGCAGGCCGTAATGATGCTGAAAAATGAAAATAATAATTTCATCTTTCGAGTTAAAATAATTGTAAAGTGAGCTTTTCCCTAATCCACAAGCTTCGGCAATTTCCTTCATAGACGTAGAATGAAAACCTTTTTGTGCGAATAACTTCATAGCTATTGAGAGGATTACCTGCTTTTTATCGTTCACCGTGACTACCGCCTTTTGTCAGTGCCTAAAGTGTAAGACCGTGTGTTTATAGTTTTTTTCCTTAGTTGAATAACTTGAGAGTTTGCTTCTTGGGATAGTTAACTCCACTTTTAAACCGACATGACGCAACTTTTTGAAAATTGATTTCATATCTCGTTTTTTTTCCACCATACAGTGAATCTCTCCTATAATCCGAATTTTCCTTTGGCTATGTACTACACCTTAATTATAGTACGACCGAACGGTCAGTTCAATGGCTACAATATTATTTTTTTACTCTTTATTCTGATGATCTTTTACATTTTGTTTAAGTGGATAACAATCTAGTCTTAATGAAGTCAAAAGTTTTACTACCTTTAATTTTTTTTTTCAGATTAATCAATTTCATAATACCTATATATCACCAGTTGGATCCAATATATAGGTGAATCAACCCGGCTTCACCTATATGTTGGCATGATATGGATTAGTTAGAGACATTATGAAATTTGCACAGATGAATTAAATTTTTTTCTTCCATAATACTGACTGCTATAGAATCTGATCGTCAATTCGCGCCTTTATTTAGCCGGTAGTCTGAACCAGGATATACGAAAAGGCGCACCCTAACTGCTTTTTAGTAGTTTATATCCTTCTACGAAATACAGCGATATTAGGGGAATAGCCTAAAAAATTTTTTTAGTCCAGGCTTTGTTAATATTCCATTATTCCCATTCACACCCAAGATATAATGTCGGTCTTTTCATAAGGATGTTTTCGCAAAGATTGTGGCTTTTCGAATCAGTTGATCATCTACGATATAGCTTTAATTCGGTCATCATTCACGAAAAGCGAAAGTGGCTCGCCCTGCGGCGTCAGGCAAATGAAGAACTCGGAGGTGATGCCTGCATCACTGGAGGGTTATTCATTTGACCCCGAGCCGCAAGCCACTGTAGCTGGATCACGAAAAGCGAAAGTGGCTCGCCCTGCGGCGTCAGGCAAATGAAGAACTCGGAGGTGATGCCTGCATCACTGGAGGGTTATTCATTTGACCCGAGCCTCAAGCCACTGTAGCTAGATCACGAAAAGAGCCTCTCATTAATAGAAAACAAAAAGAAATTGATTTTTTTAGAGTTGGAATCTATCTTTCTTATAACCTTTCGTATTTCATGAAAAATGGAATAATGAAAGAGACACCTATCCCAAGGGTCATCATTCCTGTAATCGTCCAAATCATTGCTAAATCCGGGACATTAATACGAAATATCGCTAGTGGCAAGAAAAAAAATAGCATCATGATGAATCTCGACTTATTGGCTAAGCGATAGCTACTTCCACACTCTCTACAGGTAATCTTTCTTGACAATCCCCAAATATTTTTCATTATTTCAAAATAAGTAAATTTCTGTCTACAATTTTCACAACGATATATTCCCATATTTCCTCCTATATTGTTTCGCTATTTTCATTCTTCACTACTGACTATTCTATTTTAGATCAGGCTGTTTTTGAAAAGTTTGTTGCCATTCTATAATACTCTTTACCACATATCCTATTAGGCTTGCTTTTTTGATTGACAACTAATTATAACATGATAGAATTAAATCGGAACTATTACGTTTTATATTTTTTTTGGTTATTTTCTATCTCAGAAGCCTTATTTCGTATTCATTGTGGCTATTTCATCTGGTTTTTGACTAAATCCTCTATTTCATCATCAAAAACAGACGAAATGATACCCGAAATAGAGCTATATCATAGATGATAACTAATACAAAAAGCCACAATCCTTGCGAAAACAGCCTTTTTACAAGGTCAATTGGATTTAATTCGTTTTATAAATAGGAGGATTTTCATTGAAAAAAATACTGAATTTATTGCCGTTCTTATCGGTTATCATCTTGCTAGGTGCATGTTCGAGCAGCGAGGATGTAAAAAACATTAAGAAGATTGATGGGAGCTTAACCGTTTATTCTACCATGTATCCACTTAAATCGTTTGCTGAAAAAATTGGCGGGGAATACGTTTCGGTGGAGTCGGTCATCCCGCTTGGAGCCGATGCGCATACCTTCGAACCATCGTTAAGACAGATGCAAGATATTGCGGACGCTGATGTGTTTCTTTATACATCGGACGAACTAGAAACCTACGCTGCTGAAATGGCTGATTCATTAACTGATAATGATGTCACCTTAATTGAAACCGCTCACAGGTTAGAAACCGAAGAGCATGAAACTCACTCCCCTCACGACGAAGGTGAGCATGAGAATGAAAGCGATCAAGATCCTCATGTTTGGTTAGATCCATTATTTGCGATTGAAATGGCCGAACAAATCACCGAAGCTTTTGCCACATTAATGCCTGAGCAAAGGACTACGTTTGAAACCAACCTAGAAAGCATTAAGACAGAATTACTTTTAATAGATGAAGAATTTCAAGCGGCTATTGATTCAAGTAACTCGAAAGAAATCCTTGTTTCTCATGCAGCATACGGTTACTGGGAACAACGGTATGGAATCGAGCAAATCGCTGTATCAGGCCTTTCTCCTTCTAATGAGCCTTCACAAAAAGAACTAACCGAGCTCATTAAACTGGCAAAAGAACATAATATTCAATACGTTATATTCGAACAAAATGTTTCATCCAAAATTTCGGAAGTGATTCAAAATGAAATTGGGGCAAAACCTCTTCACCTCCACAACTTATCAGTATTAACAGATGAAGATGTTCAAAACCAAGATGACTATTTCACGCTTATGAGAAGAAACATCGAGACTTTAAAAAAAGCGTTACACTAAAACAGTGGAAGTATTTTGCCTGAGGCGACTACAACTTTACCGAAGTAATACACACTGAAGTAGGATCTTTTCCTCGTCCCTATCTATATTCACATTTCTATGTAAAAGAGGCTATTTTCGCAAAGATTGTGGCTTTTCGTATCAGTTTAATATCTATGATATAGCCACAATGTATACGAAATGAGCC
Organism: Bacillus sp. 2205SS5-2; assembly: GCF_037024155.1. NCBI lineage: Bacteria > Bacillati > Bacillota > Bacilli > Caryophanales > Bacillaceae > Bacillus > Bacillus spongicola. The sequence continues at coordinate 50,410 of NZ_JAYKTS010000001.1, read as the reverse complement.
GTAAAAAAACACGCTATGACTGATAACGGGTTTACTTGTGAAGTGCATACAGACAAATATCATATTAAATCTCTCATGTAATCACCGATAAAATATTTGGTAATTCACAAAGTAAATCGCACAAAACATACCGACTCTCGATAAGTCGGTATTTTTTATTCCCTAGCTTTGCATTATTCAATTAAAGCGCCCGAATCTGTAATAAACTTTACTCTCTCTCTTCATATCCTTTTCCGATTACTGTACCTTTGTTTTTACTAATATAAACAACCAATTTCCCATTATTGTTGTCTTCGGTATGGTTAAAGGTTACTACATATACAGTTTCACCAATGTATGTATCTCCTATTTGATTCGCTAGTTCTTCATTTACAACCACTTTACCTACAATAGAATCCTTAGGAGAGACAGGAATTTTATTCATTTCTTCATTCGTTAAACTATTAGGCTGTTTTCGCAAAGATTGTGGCTTTTCGAAATAGTTCTCAATTCGTGATGAAGATTGAATTCGGGAATCTTTTCACATCATTTTTAACACGGAATGAGGAATGAAATTAGTGTTTCCATCCTTTTTTGTATCCTACAGCAATAAAGTATGCGAAAAGAGCCAACTATTAAAAGCCACCATCTCCATTGGTAACTTATTATAATCGGAAATATAGTAACCACTAATAAGAAAAAGTAAACAAGTCAGTACTACAGAATTAAATTTTTTCAAGGTCCTCCCCCTTTTTGTTATCGATATTATGCTAATTTTCGGTTAAACTACCCGTTTGTTAAATAACCATCGATTAAGGGGTGTTTTTTTATGACCAAGCCCTTTTTAAGAGCTTCACACCAAGTTGGATATCTTCAAAAGATAGGCTAGTAAAGCCAAGTTTAATAATAGGGGTATCAGTATTGTTGTTAACGAAATAGATTGAAGTAGGATACACCTTAACTCCATAAAGAGAAGCCTGTTGAATTAACCATTCTTCTGAACGTTCTGAGTTCACTTTGACTAACAAGTATAGACCGGATTGCTCGCCAATAATAGAGATATTTTGATCAAATTGTTTTTTTAATTCGGAGACTAAATGTTGCATTTTTTGTTTGTAAACGAGACGCATACGTTTAATATGACGATTCCATTCTCCACTTTCCATAAATTTAGCCATTGTGAATTGGCTAAGAATCGAAGTGGTACTCTCGAAATGCAGAAACTGCTTTTTATATCGATTTAAAAGTGGCTGTGGTAATACCATATAACTTAAACGAATTCCCGGAAGAAAGGATTTTGAGAAATTTCCTAAATAAATGACTCTTGCTGAGTCAATGGAGGCAAGAGCTGGGAATGGTTGTTGTGTATAACGAAATTCACTATCATAATCGTCCTCAATAATATATCCTTTCATTTTGTTAATCCATTGAATAAGCGTATGCCGTTGTTGAATTGGCATACTTACTCCATATGGACTGTGATGAGAAGGTGTTACATAGATTAACCTCGATTTCATTAGTTCTAATTGTAAAAGGTCAGCACCTGTTTCATGCACGGGTAAAGTTTCAAAGGAAAATTGATGAAATTTAAAGGATTCTCTAGCCCCGTCGTACCCTGGATTCTCCACTATAATACTTAGAAAATCATCTTTCAGTATATATCCAAGATTAATAAGCATTTGTTGGGTACTACTGCAAATAATAATAGAATATGCATCTATTTTCACCCCTCTAGATTGGAGCAAGTACGTAGCAATTTGTTCTCGTAGGCATACTTCACCAAAAGGTTCTCCATATTGAAAGCTCTCGGGTAACGTTAATACTTGATTAGACATTCTTCGCCAAATTTTTAAAGGAAAATGTTCTTGGTCTACAGCCCCTGCTCGAAAATCAATAAGAATGGGGTTCAATGATTCTGGTGGCTTTTTATAATGAGAACTTAACTTTTCTTGAAATGAAAGGGTCTCTAATTCATTTATAAAATAACCTTTCCTCCCTTCTCCTCGAATGTATCCCTCAGCTACCAGTTGTTCATAGGCCATTAATGTCGTATTTCGACTCACTTGAAGAGAGTGTGCCAATTCACGGATAGAAGGCAATTGTTCATTAGCGTCCAGTTTTCCTTGCTCAATTAATAATTTAAATTGCTCATAGATTTGTTTGTATTTAGGTAAGTCATCCTTGAAAGCAAAAATAATATTTTTCATTTAAATACCTCTTTGACATGTGTATTTATTAAAAATTGTACCTTTTTATATGTCAGTTTGTATAATACAATATTTTATATCAAATATCTATGACAAACGTTTTAGGTTCGAGGAAGTTACCTGTTATATTTCAAAATTTATATGTAAGGTGAAAGGAGATTTTTTATGTTTATTCCTAAATATTTTAAAGTTAGCTCTGTAAAGGAAATTGAAGAGTTTATTCAAAAAAATTCATTTGGTACTATTGTTACCACAAAACGGGGTAGAACAATTGCTACTCATATTCCCTTACTTTTAGAAAAAGGTGAAAAGGATGATTATTATATAACAGGACACATGGCTTATGGAAACCCGCAATGGAGAACATTTAAGGAATCACAAGAAGCTTTAGCTATATATCAGGGGCCGCATGCCTACGTATCATCCTCTTGGTACAGTCATGAAAATGTTCCTACATGGAACTATCAGGCTGTACACATATACGGAAAGGGAGAGTTATTAAGTCAAGATGAATTAAAAAAGTCACTTACAAACATGCTGTATAAATATGAGAGTCATCGTGAAAATCCGATATTATGGGAAAAAATTTCTCCTGATTTATTAGAAGCAGAACTAAGGGGCATTGTAGGCTTCAGGATAAAAGTACAAGAAATTCAAGCTGCATATAAACTAAGTCAAAATCGTAGTGAAGAGGACTATAAAAATGTTATTCACAACTTATATGCAGAACAAGATTTAGAATCCCATCAACTTGCAGATGCAATGAAAAAGATAAAAAAATAAATGTAGTTTAACTGTTTTCTATAATTAAACGTATATATTATTAAGGAGTTAGATAAATGAAAAATCCATTTGTCCCATTTAGTATTGCAATGATTACTCCCTTTTCTAAAAATGGAGAGCTTTATTTAGAAGGTATTCCCTCACTAATTGACTATTATAAAAAGCATGATGTTCCTTCGTTATTAATAAGTGGAAGTACTGGTGAACAACATTCTATGACAATCGAGGAACGTGCTTCATTGTTTCATGCAGTGAAAAAAGAAACAAAAAATGATTTACGCTTATATGGAGGAGTTGCAGCTGTTCAATCTGGTAAAGAAGAAGGGAAAAAGTATTTTACTGAAATTTCACCTTACATGAACTCCATATTAGAAATGGGAACACTTCGCCCAATTAAATATCTCTTAGAAAAACAAAATATACAGGCTGGTGTCTGCCTGGAACCTCTTTCAACGTTAAGTGTAGAGGAGAAAAAAATTATTGATAAAGTTTTTCAGTCATTTTGAAGTAATCTATCTTACTGTATCACCGGACACATGGAGAAAAGGTCGCTTTTTTAAAAATAAGAGAGCGTCCTTTTTGGCTTTTTGTATTGAGAAAAATGAGTTATTCCACAAAAGCGCGTGATTATGGAATATGATGGCTAGCGACTTTGAATTCTTAGTCATTTTTAAATCATTCTTTAAATACATGTCTACAATGAAAGATCACATTAAAATTCTATTTTTTTTATAAATCTGTCGTCTTGAAAGGATACGTTGAGCTTTTGCTAATTTTTCTTCTCATGTACGAAAGAGGTTTGGATCAGCATACACCGTTCCATCTGAAAGCGTGGTAAAGTCTTTCAATCCAACATCAACACCGATTGCTGAACCTGTCTTTTCAAGTGGTTCAACTTCTGTTTCAGCTAAAATTGAAATGAAGTATTTACCTGAAGGATTACGTCTAATGGTTGCGTGGATTACTCTACCTTCCACTTCACGACTTTTAGTAAAACGAACAAGACCTAACTTCAGTAATTTAATGTGCTTATCCAAAACAGCCATATTTCCATTTACAAATTTCGTTGTAAAGGATTGAACTGGATTCCTCTTTGATTTAAGCTCTTTTCGCACACTTTGTTGCTTTAGCAAACAAAAAGACGGGGAATAGCTGCAATTAGCAATGGATTAAAGTATGGTAGAAGTAAAAATTAAGATGACTGAAGCCTTTCCATCTGTTTATCAAGAATGGAAACAACAGAAGATAACTGCTGTAGAAGCCAAGAAGCGTGACGGAATGAAACGGAACACATTTTATCGAAGAGTAATAGAATACGAAGCGAGTCTTTAACAGCCCATACAGAGTAAATCCCTATAGCAACTTTTATTGAAAACAAGGGTTGCTTTTTTCTTAATAAACCTTTTCGGGGGGATATGCAAAAATACCCAATAAGGAGTTTAAAGCGTGGGTTTTTAATGACTAATCACAGGAAAAATGTTATTGATATTAGGATTTTGTCCACTATGTCGCAGAGGGGACGTCTTATCGGGTAGTTTTAGTTGAACAAGGACAATCTAAAAAAGTCGGTTCCTTAGCATACAGGAATTCGACTTTTTTTGGGTTGAAATTCACTTAGCGAACAAAATTTCCGAAATGTTGGCTGTACCCCAATACTTAAGGAATCGTTGATATAACAATAAAAACGCACTGTGAATTTCATTGTGAAATCCAGTGTGTTTTGCTTTGATATTTATTCGTTTGCACCTCTGAAGTAAACCCGTTATATGACTGAGCGTGTTTTTTTATATCCTCATCATTTCGAAGAATTTCTTCTCAATCTTGGATATATGATTTTTTTAATTCAATGATTTACGGGAATCTCAAAGTGGTGCCCTAAACCCTGCTTCTTGAGCTTCTTTTTCATTACAAAACCAAACCTCGGGATCCGTTTGTTCATACCATCTAGATTGTTCAGTATGGTATATTCGCTCACCCTTGGAATTGATATTACCTTTTATTTGACAACCATCTACACGCTTTTCTTCCTGTTTCGGTTCAAGGACCTCTTTATCAAATCCTTCAGAAGTGGCATAGTTTTCCACTGACCAAATTCCAAGAGCGGACCCTTGTGCATGCTCTTGAAGTCCTTTTAATTGGTCTACATACCTCGTATTCGGTGGATACACATAAGCAACTCTCGCTAACCCTTCTCTCACCAAAAGCTCCTGCACCATTACTCCATCAGCGTATACATAAGCTAATAATCGTTGATATTTGTCTCTTTTTTGGCCGATATCGAATTCAAGTTCAAGCATGTCGGCGTTTTCGACTAAATCCATGGTGAACTCTTTTGCTTCTTGCCCAAAAGGCTGTACACCAAGCTGAGGGTGATTCGTTTCAGGAGTATCAATTAAGAGGAGTCGAATATTTTCTTCATCACCACGATAGCTTACTTTAATTGTATCGCCATCAATTGATCGAACCAGCTCGACTTCTTCTTTTTCGAAATCAGATGTTATAACACTTGTTGATGTTGCTTTTTCTTCGACATCAATTATTCCACACCCTGTGAGAATCCCCACGAGTAAGAAAATAACTACTTTGTTCATTACGATAACACACCTTTACAATCATGATTAATTCTCATTCAATGTACCATATTGACCTCATTCAATAAATGATTTTATTAGATAGGTTTAGCTTTGATCTAAAATGGTTAATTAATAAGTAGACACACGATAATAATAAAAAGTCAAGGAGGAAAATAATATGTCGTTTATATTATACTTAATTGTTGGTGGAATCATTGGTTGGTTAGCTGGATTAATATTAGGTAAAGATGTACCAGGTGGAATTATTGGTAATATTATTGCGGGTATCATCGGAGCATGGTTAGGTGGTTTAATCTTTGGGAATATGGGACCAGACCTTGCGGGTATTGCAATTGTTCCTGCTCTAATTGGTGCGATCATCTTTGTATTCATTTTAAGTTTGATTATGAAGTCTATGAGAAAAGCTACCTAATTAAATAATCTAAAAAGGAGCCTATATTGATAGGCTCCTTTTTAGATTGTAGATGTGATGTTGCATTTATTAAGTTTGGTATGACTCTTTACACATGCATAGTTGCTATTTCATTAAATTTTAAATTTCATTCAGCATGATGTTGTTTATTTTCATCAAAAATAGACGAGATGATGCCCCGAAGCAAAGTCATCTATCTTCTTATATACTGATTCAAAAAGCAACGATTTTTGCGAAATCAAGCAATTGTAAAAAAAGACATTGGACTTCCTTCACCAAACCGTCGTCGGCACACTATCCTCTTCTAAACTTTTCTCATATTTATTCAAATAAAACATAACCGATTCCACATATTCATCGCTGTGATTGTAAGCAAACACTGCTTTCTCAACTTCACCTTCACTTGCTCCGTTACGTGCCAAATACTTCGCTGCAGTAAAAATAGCATCTTCTATATCCCACGGATCTGCTATCCCGTCTCCATTTGCATCGACTCCGTACCCACCGAATTCTTTAATTCTATCCGGGTTAGTTAGTTCTTGATCTGTGATGTCCCCTCCACCGAGCCCATCACAAGTAGGATGTCCCCACCCGACGAATGTACAAGGCATAAACTGCATCGGACCAATTGCTCCAACTGGAGATACCATCACTTCCATTTTGGAGAAGCGGGTTTCAACGCGGTGATGAGCTGCTAATAATGTCCATTGGACCCCGTATTCTTCTTCAGCAGCCTGATAGATCGGTATAAATTCACCAGGAATTTCATCAATAAAATTTTTCGTTTCTGAATCTTGAACATTTACATTTTTCAGGGTTTGGTTATTATTCACATAATATAAAGAAAATATCACTACTGGAATTAAGCCTATTATCAAATAGGATAGATGTTGTTTCTTCTGTTTTTTTTTCATGCTTGTCCACCTTTACTTTACCTAACTTTCTGATAGGCTGAATTCGCAAAGATTGTTGCTTTTCGTACCAATTAATTAACAGTAAGATAGCCTTGTTTTGATGTTTCATTTCGTCTCCGATTGATGTGAATCAACAAAAACATAGAGAATCTAACCAATAGTTAGATCAATTGGGAACAACTAATACGAAATGGGCCTTCTTTTACCAACAGTTGAAACGCCTGAAGCTAGACCTAACAGAAGTTTTACTATGATTTATTTCTTACTTTTTAAAAAAAAGGATACAATCGAATTACTTCCATTGTACCCCTTTTTCTGTATTCTTAGTAAACGAAAGCTGCACCAACGATAATTAATAGAATAAACAATACTACGATTAACGCAAATCCACCAGCATAACCGCCACCGCCGTATCCACAGCCGCCACCGTAGCCATATCCACCATAACCATACATGAAAACTTCACCTCCATTAGGTCGTTCACTATGTAATATATGCAAGGACTGAAAAAGTGGGTGGGCATTTACAGATTAGAACAAATAAATACTCTGCATTAATTTATTAAATTGATTTTATTGTAAAATTTCTTGCTCTTGACACATTGGAAAAATACTGGCTAGTTTTTTGGGGTATTGCAACTTTTCCTATTCGAAATGTAACATTTAATGTGACACCATTCATTAAGGCTGTTTTCGCAAAGACTATGGCTTTTCGTATCAGTTTATTATCTATGATAAAGCTTTGTTTCGGGCATCATTTACGAAAAGCGGAAGTGGCTGCTCAGGGACGGCAGGCATCTGGCAGAACACGCAGTGAAGCCTGCTTCACGTAGTGGTCTGACAAATGCCCGAGTCCCTAGCCACTGCAGCTGGATCCGTCAATATTCGTTGGGAATCAACGTGAAATGTGGGAGAATTATTCAAAATCAGGTGAAATCGCCACAATGTATACGAAAAGAGTCATCATTAAAGAAAAAAACTCGGCAAATGCCGAGTTCCTTCTTTAAACTTTTTTCTTAGGTTTTGGCTTTAAATATAAGCCTAGTTCCTTTTTCTCAATCATCAATGCTTTATACAATGAAATCATCATCAATAACATGATAATGGAAAATGGAAAAGCTGCGACAATTAAGGCATTTTGGAGCGCTTGTAGCCCCCCACTGTAAAGCAAGATAACTGCAACTAATGACTGAGCCACTCCCCACGTTAATTTAACGTTCGCAGGTGGTGTCAAAGATCCGTATGTTGTTTGCATTCCTAATACAAACGTTGCAGAATCTGCTGACGTAATAAAGAATGTACTAATTAACACGATCGCGATGATGGTAATTACCGTACTATATTGGAATTGACTAAATACAGCAAATAATATTTCTTCTGGCTTTAGAGCAGCTAAATCAATTGCACCAGCTTGTTGAACATCCATGGCCGTTGAACCGAAAACAGCAAACCAGATAAAGCTAACAAATGCTGGCATTAACAGAACGCCAATAATAAATTCACGAATCGTTCGGCCTTTCGATACTCGAGCAATAAATATTCCCACAAATGGAGACCAAGAAATCCACCAAGCCCAATAGAAAATAGTCCATCCGTTAATCCAGTTACGATTTGCTTCATCTAACGGAGCAATTCGGAAACTCATCTGAATAATGTTTTGAATGTAAGATCCTAATGTATCTGTAAACAAATTCAAGATAAACAAGGATGGTCCAATAATAAACATTAACAGTAATAAAACAACTGCAAGAACTAAATTAGTATTACTTAAATACTTAATTCCTTTACCTAATCCAGACCAAGCAGAAATCATAAATAGAACGGTAACAACCCCAATGATGATTAGTTGGTACGTAAAATTAATTTCAATACCGAATAAATAAGATAAACCACCATTTATTTGCTTGGCACCAAAACCAAGTGTCGTTGCAACCCCTACTACCGTTGCGAATACAGCTAAAACATCAATCACTGTTCCAAGAGGTCCCTTGACCTTATCTCCAAAGAGCGGTGATAGCGTAGAAGAAATTAACCCTGGTGCACCCTTTCGGAATTTAAAGTAGCCAAGTGCGAGAGCGACAATCGCATAGATGGCCCACGCATGAACCCCCCAATGAAAGAAGGTATATCTCATTGCATCTTTTAAGGCTTTATCTGATAATGCCTCTGCTGTTGGTGGAGAAGTAAAATGATAAATCGGCTCAGCCGCTCCCCAGAATACTAGTCCTATTCCCATACCTGCACTAAATAACATCGCAAACCAAGTTGCGTTAGAAAATTCAGGCCGATCATCCGGTTTCCCAAGTCGAATCGTACCAATCGGACTAAAAATTAAAAATATACAAAATATAACAAAAACTGAGACTAAGATTAAATAATACCACCCAAATGTTTGTGTGATGAAGCCCTGCATTTCGCTTGTTGCCGTCTCAAAAACTGTTGGAGCTAATACGCCAAATAATACGGCTGCTACAACAATTCCGAGTGTAATCCAAAAAACGCTACTTATCTTTTTCATATGTTTCCCCTTTCATTATTCAATTGTTGATGGAATGGGATGTGTTAATGCACATGGGAATCTGAGTATTCATTGAGAATTATCTCTCACTATGTAAAGGACACAATACCTACCATACCAAATTTTTTATACTTTTTACAAGGATTAATCGTTGTTATTACTTCTCCAACCTTATTTTGACCTATGTTTCTAAAATCATTCTATTGAAATAAAGAAAGCGCATTCTCCTTGCTACAAGTGCAATTATCGATCATTATTTATTAGACAAATTACGATAAAATCCAACACAAAAAATAAATATATTTAAAATATTCAGATATTAATAATGTGGTGTATTTTTGAAAATTTTTCCATTAATCATTTATAACCCTCTTCTCTGAGTGTAGCTCAATTGAATAAATCGCTTGATAAAAAAGTACAAATGAATACTAGTAAATGCAATTTCTGGACACATTCCGATTAGGATGCATGAATACCCAATCATTTTTGTGATTCAGTTAGTTGAAATATCTCATTTGTGACCATTGTTTCAATGATCGCAACTTCAGATAAATCAATGATTAGCGAATCAAATTTTAGAAATGCTGCTTGATCTTGTGTTTAGACTTAATGCGAGCTGTATCAATTCCATAAACTAATGGTAATACACCAATCGTCCGAGAAACCATCATGACCGGTGCACTTAATTCGTTGATACCCGTCAAAAATAGACGAAATGCTACCTGAGGTAAAGCTATATCTTAGAAAATGAACTGAAACGAAATGTCATAAACAATCCGTGAACAGCCTTACCTAAGATAAAATCATCTAACCTTTAATAAACTTGCTGATCCAATCCTTAATTTCCTCGATATTACATTCACTGGAGTCATATAACCACCTACACCGCTGCTGTATAGATTGTCGAGGAATTCAATTGTCATCTTTTTATTTTCTTTGTCTAGAAAAGTTGATAATTTATATCTCATAAGTAACTATCCTTCAGTATTCTCCTTCCAACCATTAACCCTTAAGCTTGGATTTTTCTTTAATTGGATAGCTACTTTTTGTCTTAATAAATCAGGTGCCTGATACATCGATTCTTGCTTTGTCATGTGTTTCGTTCGAATTGAATAGACGTTCGCTTTTTTAAGTGCATCCTGTGGTCTATCTACCTCGACAACTGTTCCCGCAAACACCCAAACGGGTACATTAAATTGATTGGAGAGTTGAATGATTTTCCAAGGCAGTTTTCCTTGAATAGTTTGATCATCAAATGTTCCTTCACCAGTAATCACTAAATCTGCTTCTTTGATGGCCGTAGATATTTGAGAATACTTAAATAATAGAGATGTTCCACTAATAAATGTTGCTTGAAAACAAGCCGCAAGACTGTAGCCTAAACCTCCAGCCGCTCCTGTTCCCTCGATCAAATGAATACCTTTGCCACTCACCGCATTGAGATGGTTTGCAAAGTGATTCATTCCCACTTCTAATTGAGGAATTTCATCGGATTTCAAGCCCTTTTGAGGACCATATCCCTTCACAGCACCATTTGAACCAAGTAGAACAGCCGTTACGTCCGCCGCTAAAACAAGGTTGAGTCGAAGTAGATCAGATTTCACATATTTGAATGATACAGAGTCAATTTTGCCAAGAGAGGCAGGCAAGGGGGGGAGCTTGTTGTTTAATGCATCGAAAAACTGTACTCCAAGCGCAGCTAAACAGCCTATTCCACCGTCAATTGTACCTGTCCCACCTAAAGCTATTATGATTTTTTCTGCTCCCAAATCTTTGCAATGAAGAATAAGTTCTCCAATACCTTGAGATGAAGCGTTCATAGGGTCTCGATCTTCCTCTTTCACTAAGTTAAGACCTAATATTCTTGCTGACTCAATACAAGCGATTTTTTGTGCTTCATTCCATAGAATAGGACTAACTGTCTTTTTCCCATATAAATTTTTCACTGGGACATCTACCTGCACAAATGTCCTGTCGTATAAGTGTAAACACTGTAAAAAGCCCTCTCCACCGTCTGACATAGGGAAATTAACAAGCTTTACGTTTGGTTCAATGTCTTGAATACCTTTTGATATAGCCTCAACTGCTTCAAAACTTGTCAAGGACCCTTTAAACGAGTCAGGAGCGATCACAATTTTTTTCAAAGCTATTCCCCCAGTTTCATTTTTCATTATTATAAATAATACCTTTTAATTTAAGTGTAGAATATGAAAGAAGTTAATCTGCCACTCTAAGCAGAGAGACTTCGAAATGAGACCTTCACATGCAGCTAACGTTTTGCTTTTTCATTATTTTTTTCATTCTTATAATATGCTCTTTTCGTATACATTGTTGCTCTTGACACAAAGAAAAAACAGGCAGTAGGGTTTTTTCGATTGATTTCTTCTTTTTAATCTAGAAATGAAGAATTTTTCATTAGGAAAAGAGCACGAAATCATACAAGTCAAGGGATTCCTTTTTATTCGAAAAGCCACAATCTTTGCGAAAACAGCCTTATAATAAAACACCCCTGTCACAAGTATTGGATCTTCTAGCGGAAGTAGTACCTTGGCAATGTTCACGGATGAATTGATCTTATCCTCACATATTGGTCCAATTTTTATCCTTTTAGAAGAACTAATCATTTCAAAAGCTTCACTCACTTTAATCAATTGAAGCCCAATCCTGACAGAAACATCATCACTTCCTCGTTAGTAACCCCGAGCAATTTTTCCTTTAATTCGCCAAACATAATAATTGCTAGACCTCTGGGAACAACGAGTACTTCATAGGCAGAACAATCATAGTGATTATTAGGACAAATACTGTTTCTCCATCTTCCTGCCCACCCATGAGCAAGTAAAAATCTTATTATCATTTCTCCTTTATCTTCTTTCAGACCATTTTAATAAAGGCTTTTTTCGCGGTGTTTTTGATGTGAATGACCTGAAAAAAAGAAGAATGCAGTGGACCTATGACTAAGTTGCAAAAATCTATATAAAGTGAACCTAAAATACAGAAGGCCCTTAGTTGGGTACTAAGAGCTTTCTTGCTCACTATAACCATTTTTAATATTAACATCTCTTTGTGGAAATGGAATTTCAATATTATGCTCATTCAATAAATGATAAATTTTATAATAAAATTCACTTCGCAACATAACATAATCATACGGATTCGAGATCCATACAAATAATTCAAAGTTTAATGACGAATCACCAAATTCAATAAAATTGACATATGGAGCCGGCTTGGTCAATACCGACACACGCTTCTCGGATTCTTCTCGGACAAGGTCTTCGAGAAGTTTGCGTAATGCTTCCACATCCGTCCCATAAGCAACGCCAAAAGGTATCACCATTTTCAATCGTGAATCACTATACGAACGATTGACAACTTGTTCTTCTAAAAAATAGGAGTTTGGTACGATGATATGCTCATTTGTAAGTGTCTTCACTATGGTTGCTCTCATCTTTATTTGCTGAACATCTCCGATGATATCATTAATAATAATTCTGTCTCCTACTTCAATCTGACGCTCAAATAAGAGAATGATTCCCGAGATAAAATTCGATGCAATGTTTTGCAATCCGAACCCGATTCCAACTGATATTAACCCCGCAAAGACGGTCAACGCGCTCAAATTAATCCCAACAGTCGATAAACTCATTAAAAATGCAGTCACCATAATGACATAATGAACCATCCGACTTAACGTATATTGCAAACCTTTATTTACCGAATACCGGCTATACAAAGAAGGTAAAAGAGCTTCAGTTAATAACTTTGACAAACGATAAGCTAGCGAAACAATTAACACGGCTATAATAATAAGTGATGGAGTAATGTGAATCTTCCCAAATTTAATCCATTCACTTTGAATCCAGGCGGAATCACTATAATAAAACAAGAAGAACAATAAAATTGCGTAAAAAGTAACCCAATTCAATAAACTCTTTAGTGCTTTTTGGTGAATGCCAGCTTTTCGTAAACTCCATAGTAATGCAATGCGAATGATAAAAATCACTACCAATACGCTCACACTTAAAACAAGGTCCCAAACATTATAATGTTCAATCCAATCAGCTAATTGTTCCAAGAGTACCCCCCTTTCAATAAAGGCGATTTTCAACCTTCTTAGATAATTAATTCTTCCTAGCTCGCTTTTTGATACTATGTATCCTCCTTAGTCTTTACCTTTAATTGAGTGATTGTAAACTATGATGTACTATTTTTAGATACTCACAGTATATGAAAAGTTCAGTAGAGGTAAATGTATAGAAGGTTTCTATTCATTAAAAAAGCGAGAAAATCTCTGAAGATCTTCTCGCTTTTTCTATTTCGTTAACAAAATCGGTTCGTCTTTTGTGATCACAATGGTATGTTCAATTTGGGCAACATAACTTTTGTCTTCTGTTACAAGAGTCCATCCATCACCAGACTCAATAATTTCTTCTGCACCTGATGAAACAAACGGTTCAAAAGCAATCACTAGGCCTTCCTGTAAGAGCGAATTATCCCATGCATCATAGTAATTCAAAATATGATCCGGTGCTTCGTGTAAGGACTTTCCAATTCCGTGGCCGGTTAAATTCATAATGACAGTATAGCCCTCTTTTTTTGCTGCGGCTGAAACGGCTTTTCCAATTCCATTTTTCTTTGAACCAGCTTTCGCTTTTTTTACAGCGTGCTGAAACACTCTTTCAGTTGCTTCACACAGCCTCGATAAATCCTCATTCTCACCAACGACAAACGAAATACCTGTATCAGCAAAATAGCCATCAAAGGATCCCGATACGTCAATATTAACTAAATCGCCATCTTTTATCACCCGATCACTCGGTATTCCATGAGCAACTTCTTCATTTACTGAAATACATGTATACCCCGGAAAATCATATTCTCCTTTTGGTCCTGAAATCGCTCCGTATTCTTCAAACAATCGTCCACCGATATCGTCTAATGCTTTTGTTGTGATACCTGGTTTCGTTTCTGATCTCATTTCATCTCGAATTGTGGCAACGATTTTACCGATTTTCTTTAACTTTTCTAATTGTTCTTCTGTTTGTACAATCATCTAATCAACCTTTTCTAGAGTATTTTCTGTACATAGTATACTACAGATTTCCTTATTCGTGAGTTTCGGTGTTAAAGTAGGCGGGTTTCTCCTCACTTATAGTAATAAACACAACCAATATACTACGAAATAGGACATTAATTCCTGTTTTCGTCCATAAGTCTATCCATTGTCAATGAATGAACAAGCACTCGAAAAATTGTTCACAATAAACATTTTACTTATTAAAAAACCTTATAATAACATGGGCAAAACTAAAGAAAGTAACAGTGATGTGACTCCCATGGCACTTCCAGCAACCGCCCCTTCAAGCTGTCCTTCTTTTACCGCTTCTGAGGTTCCTATTCCGTGGGAAATCACTCCAAGAGCTAGCCCACGTGACACAGGGTGAATCACTTTTGCTTTCGTAAGTAACCAAGGCCCAAACATTGCACCAAGAATTCCGGTTACCACAACAAAGGCCGCTGATAATGAAATATTTGCCCCAATCACTTCGGCAACTTCAACTGCTACAGGCGTCGTGATAGATTTTAAGCTTAGTGATAACTCTATTTCATTTCCTAAATGTAATATATGAGCTAAAAATATCGCCGAACTAATTGTGACCAAACTACCCACTAGTATTCCGACCAAAGCAGGTCGAAAATAAGTAATGATTATTTTTCTATTTTTGTATATAGGGAGAGCCAAGGCGACCGTAGCAGGACCTAACAAGTATGTTAGAAGTGTGTTCGCAGTGCTGTAATCTTGATATGAAATATCCATCACCATAAAGAGGCCGATAATTATAAGCGTGCTTAAAAAAAGCGGTGTCGTAAAGGGATATCGATATTTTTTGGCTAATTCAATCGATAACCAATACGCCAAAACTGTGAGACATAAAGTAAATATCGTCATGAGTAAATTAGCCATGACGAACCTCCTCTTTTTTTCGTGCAACATATTGGGATGAAGCACCCGTAGCAATTAAACCGATACTAGTACTAAAAAGTAAAATTAACAGTAAAATTGAACCGCTTTGTTTAATCAATCCACCTAAGGTCATGATCCCAACGGAAATTGGTACAAAAAAGAAGGCCATATGCTTCAACAATAGCGTGCAAGTTTCTTCAATCCATTCTACTTTAACAACCCCTGCTGCTAACAACAAAAGCAAAAGAACCATTCCTAATACATTTCCAGGAATGGGAAGCGAAAAGTGTTGAACAAGAAACACTCCAAATTCATATAATCCAGACAGAAAAGCCATTTGTCCTATTATCATCCACCATTTTTTCATACATACCCTCGACTTCTTCATAAATTTATGCATTCCTTATTGTAAATTGAAGGGATAACTCTGTCAAAGATGAAAAATGAACTAAGTAAGTACTAGGGATGGACATAAAATAACATGATGATCTCTAATCCTGAATGGTTGCAAATTGATTTAATTATTGATCGCCTTCTCATATTTGGAATGGAAGTCGTTCAAAAATAGACAAATGAATGTCTCGAATCCGTTTTTAAAGGAATATAGATTGAAACAAATCAGCATAAACAGCCTTTTAATAGGGATGTTTTCTCATAGTAAGTAGTTCAGATAATGTGGAGAAAATTCAAATCAATAGTCCAAAAGTTATATCGAATAACAACTAAATTAGCAGTAAATTTACCATCAAAAAACGCTTGGGCATCCAAGCGTTTTTTCTATACTATAATTGGAATTTCTCTTTGATTATCTCGGCTACCTCATCGGCACTCAAGTTTGTATTGTTTACTTTGATATAGTTTGAATATTTAATTTCACCCTCAAAAGAATTCAATCTGTATTGCTCCATCGACTTTTTCAAATCACCTTCAGACCATTCAATATCCCTTTTTGATGGCTTATGTTCAAGTCTATTAGAACTTTTATTTCGCTCAAGTCTTTCTTCCAAATCAGCCTCAAGCTCCACAAAGTAAACAGTCCCTCCCCTGGACTCGAACAATTGAGAGACTTGATTAACATAATCCCAGTCATCTTGCATATTAAATGCCCACACATAAGTGAAAATCATTCCACCCAAACTGCTCTTTGACACTTCTTCAAATATCTCTTGACGAAACATACCGACTAATCTCTTTCCTTCTTTAGTACCGTAGTCAAAGAAATTACTAACCAAATCAATCGTCATATGATTATGAAAGAGTTTTAAACCTGTTATTTTTGCTAATTCTTGTCCAACTGTCATTTTACCAACCGCTTGAGGTCCAAATACTAGAACAAATTTCATCATGTCTCTCCTTCATTTATTAAGACTCTTTACGCATACATTGTTGCTCTAGCAAGAAAAACGGATGGAACCACTCTTACCTATCCTCATTTCGAGTTAAAAAAAATGCGAAAAGATACCCGATGTCATTCCTCATCACGAATAAAAGCTATTTCGAAAAGCTACAATCTTTGCAAAAAAAGCCTTTATAAAAGTCTTTGGCTTATTTTAACATAAATTCACAATATTCCTTTAAAAAATGAAAAAGTTCGTCTGGAAATTTTAGAAGAACCTACCTCATATAGATAATATTTTTTAATTCAAATGCTTCATCTGTAATACCTAATCGTTGTGCAGGGGTGAGTTTCTTTCCATCTGCCGATTTGTATGTTTCAGAAAAATTATATAATGTTCTTAGAATAGCTAATGCTTATTTCAGCATAAACATTATATCAGCAAATATAAAAGACCATATCACTATGCGATTTGGTCTTAAAATTAATATGCTAATTCTAATGTTTCTTCACAAAAACTGAACTACTTATTCGCATAGGGATAAATTTTTTTCTGGTATGACGTCGTGTTCTTTTCCAAACGAAAAGTTTTTCAATTTTAGACAAAAAGTTAAAAAAAAACACAAAAAACCTTATTGGTTGTTTTTTCTTTGTAACTGAAATAACCAATCATTCTGAATGAGCCTTTGCTTATGAATAGAACTACCAAGATTGGATGGTAGTTCTATTTACTAATCCAAACCTTCTCTCAGGTATCTTTCAGTTTGTTTCCTTCCAACCATTTTTGGAAAAGGTAGAGAACAAAGGAAAATAACACAAACAACACCCAGCGCTCCCATTTTGATATATTCACTAAATCGTACACCCCTAAAATATTTTGAAACCAATAATGAAAGGGAAATACGGAAAATAAAAAATCAGCAACAATATTCACCAGAATATACTTTTTTAAGTTCCCATATGAAAAGTGGAAAATCCATATAGTGACGATTAAAAACCCACCTAAAACTCCCGAAACAAATAATGGTTTTAGCACGGGAATGATTGAAATATTAATAGTCCAATGCTTTTGATGAAAGGCGAAGATATTATACAAGATCATAATATTTGATGCGAAAATGGCAACGGGCATATACCGCCTTACTTCCGATTGAGGTAATAGAAACAAAGTAAACCATGGAAGTATTAATACTCCCCATAAAATAATTTCTGTAGTCAAAATATTCACCCTTATAAAATGAAATATGTATTACGCATATTATGTGCGTAAACCCCAATATTAAACACGATGAACCTAAAAATGCTATTTGGAAATTCCTATATTCTAACAAAAAAGCTAATCAAACCATTGTGGATCGCATCAGTTTGGTTAGCTCTTTAACTTAATCACCATATTATCCTAATCTGATTGTTCATTATGTATTGAGAGTAAACACTTTTCGTTTATTTTTAATGGAATTCAATAGTGAAATAAAAGATTTAATCAAAAATTAGATGAAATAGCCCAATGGATACGAAAAAAACCATTTGATAACAAGCTAATACTTCTAAAAAATGGAGTTGGCCCTTGGTTACTAGCCCTTCTGCAACCACTTCAAGTGTCAGCTCCTTGGATAAATTTATACTACATATTTAAATCTCATCTGTGCTTCTATCAATCTTAATCTCATTAATAAAGGATTTATCAATTTTATCGGAGTCATATTGCATTCAAGAAGAATAATAACGAAATATATTTGTACCTTGTTCTTTTGCTGTAAATGATTGCGATGTCGACGTGTTTCATCAATAGATGCAGATCCGCTTCGTCTCTTGGGAAGATAGACCAATCCCTCTATTCTCGTCGTTTAGAATAATTCATAATTTTGAAATAGAAAGTTCTCTTTCAACATAGTATGACTGGCTCTGGCAACCGAATTGCTTTTCTCAACAATTGAATCACCGACTAAAAACGCCGCAAAATCGTCCCTTCCAATCCGAGCCAAAAAAACCATTTTTCTCAACAACAATCTCACGTAGTCCTTTTCCCAATACTATTAACATTTTACCGCTGATATCACGACCTAGTGTACCTCATTTAAAACGATCCCTATTAAAATAAAACACCTCTTGTCTTTGTTCAATTTCTTTGATAGAGGATGTTAGTTTTTTTCAAAGTTCATGCGATTTGGGCCCTAGATAGATGATCATGATAGGCATAAAATGATATAATCTCGGATGACGTTTTGGACAATTCCCTCCATCAAGAACTATGAGTGTATTGACTCGTTTCTCTCTACAGCATTGACATCTCACTTAATAAAGTAATAATTTCCAAATCGTTTTAAGGCTTCAAACAGAATTTCATTAGTTTAGTAATTAAGGTATTTCCTTTGGAGAGCAGTATGCTAAGTGTAATTGTCATTCCTAAAGGGAGAACTAGGAGAATTAGGAGTCCTACAATAATAGTATTTTGCTGTAACGGAGATTTTTGCTCGTAATTCGGAAAATCTGTAATGATACCGTTTACTTTTATTTGATACACCCACTGAAAGACTTCTTGATTCTTCACTGTCCAAGGATACAACTCTAGATCGAGCATCTTCGTTTTTTTTATGAAACGATCATTTAATACTGATTTTTTGGGGCTCACAAAATCCACATACTCCGCATATTCTGTTAATTGTTCCTCACCTTCAAAGGTAGAGTCAGTTATGACAATTCCAACTGGAACTCGTGGTGAGTATTCATGAAACAATAAAAGTGAAGGCAGGTCGAAGGATTGAACGACAATTGGATGGCGCTCTGCCTCGATATCTAGGTATACTTCTAACGCATCTGCTAACTTTAATTCAATATCTTCATAGCGGTCCGGTTCTTTCAATTCGATTAATAGCCCGATTTCACCTGCGTATCGCTCAAGAACCTGAGTTAAGCTAGGAACCTTTTGACCAGAAAATTGTAAATGAAACCAGCTTCCTGCATCAAATTGAAGGATTTCTTCATATGTTAGATCCCCAATCCTTCCTGAACCATCCGTTGTTCGATCGATTGAATCATCATGAATCACTACAAGTTCACCATCTTTGCTCATTTGCAAATCAAATTCAATGTAGTCTGCCTTCATTTCTACAGCTAAATCGAACGCAGCTAGAGTGTTTTCAGGCGCATACCCAGAAGCACCCCGGTGTGCAATCACTTTCGTCTGATTCCAATCACTCCAATAAAAAAAAACCAAAAGCATGTACACAGCAAAACCACATAAAAATAAAACAATTGCAAGAAGAAAATTCCGCATACACCTCGCTCCTCAACGTCACTTACTAAGAACCCGAAAGATAAGGTATTATATGAAAAAAAACAAAAAAAGTTCGAAAGACAAAGAAAAGCGAAAGTGGCTGCCCAGGGACGGCAGGCATCTGGCAGAACACGAAGTGAAGCCTGCTTCACGTAGGGGGCTGACAAATGCCCGAGTCCCTAGCCACTGCAGCTGGATCACGAAAAGCGAAAGTGGCTGCTCTGCGGCGTCAGGCAAATGAAGAACTCGGAAGTGATGCCTGCATCACTGGAGGGTTATTCATTTGACCCCGAGCCGCAAGCCACTGCAGCTGGACAAAGAAAAGCGAAAGTGGCTGCCCAGGGACGGCAGGCAAATGCCCCAACTAAAACCACTTCAACTGGTGTAGTTTTATAAAAAAGATTGATCATTTAATACAGAGTTTGACAATTTAAAATAAAGATTGATCATTTGTAATAAAGTTGCGAAGAATGTCGTTTAAAAAATGGAGTGAAACTGATTTTTTGCTATCTTTAATTACTTCTTTGTATAATAAAAATATTAATCTATCGGTATTTGTTAGTCTAAGAAAAATGATCTATAGGAGAATGGGGTTAAAATGAAATCTGAAAGTTTGTTCAGAAATATTATGAACGAGGTTGGAAGTATAGAGACCTTTGTTCTAAAAAGAGAAGTTCAAAATAGTGAATATGAGGGCTTACTTTTAATAATAAATAAACACGTTTACAGAAGTAGACTTGCTAAATTAACTCCTAAAAAGAAGGGATATTTTGTTGCATTTTGGGAGAAAAATTCTAAGGGAATCAATCAAGCTTATAGCTATGAGAGTTCACCAGAGAAATTAATCGTATCTGTCATAGACAACGAGAGGCGAGGGCAATTTATTTTCCCTAAAAAAGTGCTTCTCAAATATGGAATATTGAAAAGTCCCAAGCAAAAAGGGAAAATGGCAATTAGAGTTTATCCAAATTGGGAAACAGAATTGAATACAAATGCTACTAGGACTCAATCATGGCAAGCAGAATATTTTATTGATTTATCAGATGACTTTGAAGTTGAAAAATTAAAGAAATTGTATTTTTTATAATGGCTTTTCCGCAAAGTTTGTTGCTTCACGTAGTGGGCTGTCAAATTCGCAATTGGGGGATTTCTTTAGCGATTCGCTTACCGAAATTATCAATTTTTTTATAAAATGCTATTGCAGAGAAAAATACTCCCCCTACATTTTGATCAATCTTTGTTCAAAATGTAAAAGCTATTGTTAAATAAAGCAGTAGCCCCTTTCTTATCCCCAATTTTCCAAGAAAAGAATATGAGAAAAGCCGGAAAGATAGTATTCTCTCCGGCTTTTCTCATTTACAATGTTTTTTTAACAAGGCTGTTTTCGCAAAAATTGTGGATTTTCGAATTGGTCCTTATTTCGTGATGAAGAGTGACTTCGAACATCTTTTCGAATTATTTTTAAATCGAAATGAGGAAAGAGAAGTGTGTTTCCATCGGTTTTTATATGCTAGAGCAACAAAGTCTGTGAATAGAGCCTATAAAAAAGATTGTGGATTTTCAAATAGCAACAAAACCTTTGACTTCTATGTCTTCGTGCTCTTTCCTAATGAAAAACTCTTCAATACTAAATGAAAAGGAGGAAATCAATCGAAAGCCCCTTACTGCCTGTTTTTTTTGTGCCAAGATCGACAGTTTGCGAAAAGAGCCTTTACAATTCATCAAACCCATTAGCAGCCGATGTTTTGGTGTATTGTCTAGATTTTTGCTCGAAAAAGTCAGTTTTGCCTAAATCTACTTCTTGATAGGCAATGATCCAACGAAGCGGGTTGGTTCGATGTCCTTCAAAAGGTGGTTGAAAACCAAGCTGTTGAGCTCGTTTATTTGCCATGAATTTTATATATTCTTCAACTTCTGAAGAAAGAATTCCTTGGAATTCATCCCCAATCACTTCTTTGCCCCATTCTATTTCTAATAAGGCGGCTTCGCGAAAGGTTTCTGTACCGTATTGCTGGAAATGTTCAGTATCAGATTCTGGGTATTCAGCGAGCACTTCTTTGAAGATTTTTTCGAACAAACCGACATGAATTTGTTCATCACGATTGATGTAATTAATCATCGTGCTCGTAGCGACCATTTTTTGATTTCGGGCCAAATTATAAAAAAAGGCGAATCCACTATAAAAAAACAAACCTTCTAATATTACATCCATAATGATTGCTCGAAGAAAGGTATCGACTGAAGGATGATCAATAAACGCCTCATATCCGCTGGTAATAAAAGCATTTCTTTTTTGAAGGGTAGGTTCGTTTCGCCAATATTGAAACACCTCTTCTTGTTTCGTTTTATCCACGATACTTGATAGTACATAACTATAAGAATGATTATGAATTACTTCTTGCTGTGCAAGAATGATCATCAAAGCATTCAAACTTGAGTCTGTCAAATAGTCAGCGACTTTTCCGGCAAAATCGGTTTGAATACTATCCAGTAAGGCCAATAAACCAATGATTTTCAAAAAGGATGTTTGCTCTTTTTCACTCAAACTAGGAAATTGTTTTATGTCTTTGCTCATATTGATTTCAAATGGCGTCCAGAAATTCGCTAACATTCGTTTATATTTCGGATACGCCCAGTTATAACGAACATCATCCCAATTTAATACATTCGAACTGCTTCCGTTTAAAATGCTAGTACTACGATTGGGCGCATCAGTATCCATTAGTACTCTTCTTTTTATCTCTTCCATATTACCCCTCCTTAGCTATGACAGCTTTCACATTCATCAACAGTTTGACCTGAAGTTGACCTTGTATAATAGGTTGTTTTCAATCCTGAACGCCATGCATCAAGATGTAAGTTTAGTAGATCTTTCGCTTTAATATCATTAGAAATATAGAAATTAAACGATATTGATTGATCGATATGTTTCTGTCTCTTCTCATTTTGTTTAATGCTCCAATGCTGATCAACTCGATAAGCGTTAACGTAATACCATGAGGTTTCAGGTGTTAAGTCAGGAGCTGTAACGGGAATCTTATAATCTTTCTTTTCCTCAGAATATTCCTTCCGAAAGATGGGATCGATGCTTGCTGTGGATCCAGCTATTAATGCGGTCGATGAATTAGGGGCAATCGCAAGCAAATAACCATTCCGAATTCCGAATGATTGCACCTCTTCCTTTAACTCACCCCATTTTTCTCCTCTATATCCCCGTTTTTCAAAATAAGTGCCCGTATGCCAATCGCTTCCGACATAAGCGGGATAAGCTCCTTTTTCTTTCGCAAGATTCATACTTGCTTTAATCGTTAAATAAGCGATATTTTCATAGATTTCATCACATTCAGTAATCGCTTCCTCACTCTCCCACTTCACCCCGTTTAAGGCAAGGAAATGATGCCAGCCAAATGTGCCCAGTCCGATTCCACGGTATTTTTGGTTCGTTAACTGCGCTTGTGGAAGCGGAATTTTATTAACGTCTATCACATTATCGAGCATGCGAACTTGAATGGGAATCAAGCGTTCTAAAACATCATCACGGATGGTTACTGCCAACGATAGTGAGGATAAATTGCACACCACAAAATCACCTGGCTTTTTCACACTAACAATATTTCCGTCTTGAATGTATTCCTCAGCAAGAATGGTCGGACTCATATTTTGCGTAATTTCAGTGCATAGGTTGGCACAATAAATCATCCCTTCGTGGTGATTAGCGTTGAGACGATTTACTGTATCTCGGTAGAACATATAGGGAGTACCGGTTTCGAGTTGTGAAATCATAATTCGTTTGAACAACTCAATCGCAGGAACCATTTCCTTTGATATTGCCGTATTCTGAACACAACTCCAATAGCGGTCTGAAAACTCCCCAGATCCTGGCTTTTCATCAAAATAATCCTCTAACGAAAATCCCATCGTTTCACTCACTTCATGAGGATCGAATAAATACCAATTTTCACGTTTCTCCACCATTTCCATGAACACATCTGGAAGACAGACTCCCGTAAACAAATCATGCGTTCGTTGGCGTTCGTCACCGTTATTTAGACGGGTATCTAAAAATGAGAAAATATCTTTATGCCAAACATCTAAATAAACCGCAATTGCCCCCTGTCTCTGTCCAAGTTGGTCTACTGCAACCGCAGTATTATTGAGTTGCTTCATCCACGGAATCACCCCTGAACTGATGTTTTTAAAGCCCTTAATACTGCTTCCACGGCTACGGATTTTCCCTAAATAGACCCCGATTCCGCCTCCATTTTTACTTAATGTGGCAATATCTGTATTCGTGTCATATATGCTGCGGAGTGAATCATCGACCGTATCAATAAAACAACTCGATAATTGTCCATGATTTTTTCCAGCATTTGCTAAGGTTGGTGTTGCAACTGTCATATATAAATTCGACATCGCCCAATATGATTCTGCTACAAGAGCAATTCGTTTGGATGAAGGCTCAAGTTTCATCAAGTCCATCGCAATAATCATAAATCGCTCCTGAGGAAGCTCCATTGTCGCTCCATTGTGGGAAGATGCTAAATATCGTTCACTTAATGTCACCAGGCCAATATAGTTAAATAGAAGATCTTTTTCTGGTGATAGAAGCTGTCCTAACTCCTGGATTTCTTCTTTGGAATAGGAAGTAAGTAGGGATTCATGATAGATTCCTTGAGCCGTTAATGAAGAAATCAATTCAAAAAATGATTCATAAGGTTGACCTATTTGTCTGTGTTCCAAGGCTTGTTCGTACAATCGATCTAGGTACGCCTTCGCTGCCACAAATGTCCAGTCTGGTTCGATTGACGTTAAGCGTTCGAGCGCTCCGAGAATAACAAGATCATAAAAGGACGTATGATCAGAATCGTTAATGTTCGTTAAAACCTTCTCACTCAATTCGGTGATTGATAGCTGAGGAAACCTTTTTTCAAGCGAATGTAGGTAGTCCATATATATTTCTTTATCAGGATAAATATTGGTAATCATACTCATTCCCCTTTCGTCATTTTCTGATTTTGCTTGCGAATTTTCTTCCTAAGCTGGGCCTCTTCAAACCGTTTTTCCTCCTCTAAGGTCTGAGGGAGTACTCTGGGAACTTCTGTCGGTATGCTGTTTGAATCCATTGCAACCATCGTTAAGAAGGAAGTTGTTGTGATAGCTTTCTGACCTGTTAACAGGTCCTCACTCTCTACCTTTACATACACCTCCATCGATGTTCTTCCGGTTGACACGACATATCCCTCAAGGGTTAATATATCGCCTACCTTTGCTGACGACAAAAAATGTACGGAATCAATCGACGCCGTCACCACAAGACATCGACTATGTTTCATTGCTGCTAGGGCAGCGACTTCATCAATATAAGCTAATACCTTTCCTCCAAAAATACTGTCTAAATGATTGGTATCTGGTGGCAATACGATCCTTGTTTGAATCGTCCTAGACTGGTCGGTGCTTACGATGTTTTCCATTGAATTTTCCTCCATTTTATAGAACACTAGCTCTTCGGGCTCACAAGATCTGAGTTGAATTTTTATCTTACTAGTTTCCTACTCTCCTGATCACGTATTTAAAACATGCAATTTCCCAATATATAAAAAGGGAAATAATCAAAAAAAGAAAACGAACCAATTAAAAAACCCATCACTCAGGAGGATGGGTTAGAACGTCGATATGATGATAAGCTATCAAAAAACCTACCAAATATACCATCGTCCTACCTTCTCAATTCCCGAAGAAGATAATACGTATTTCAAAAGGCAGGTCTCCTGACTCGTGTGTTCGCCTACTCTAAGCCCTTCCCATCTCATCGTGACAGTGGATCTGCTTATTTCGTACACACTTACAGTTGCGGGGACAGTTTTGGTTTCTCACCAAATTCCCTATTAAGTCTCAAATGACACCTTTAAAATCGGTTATAGTACTATATATAGTATTCATAAGTTATTAAGACACAAATTATAGTATCTGTGATACATTATAGACGTCTCTCTCACGATTGACAAGTTAGAATTTTCGCCTTTTGATGATAATATTGTATAATTAGGTACGCAGCATAACTCCCATCTGTAGGTGAGGGTTAAATACACACGGAAATGAAGTGGTAGGGTTGACGAAATCAAACGCAAAAAAAATTCGCGAAAAAAGAACGAGAGAAGGTAGTCCAAATCCAGTGATTTTTAGAAGTTCTTACGGCCAGTTAAATTTAACTACAAGAAAAACCAAAACCAAAAAAGAGCTAACCTATCGATTAAAGCACAAGAACCATTCTTCCCCAGAAGGAAAAAATGGTTCTTTTTTAATGCCTTTTTTCGTAGACATTGTGGCCATTTCATCAGATTTTTCATTAAATCGCCCATTTCACTTTTGATTTCCAGGAAAAATAGGCGAAAGCATGCCCGGAACAAAACTATAGCAACATTTTTGGACTGGTTCAAAAGCAACAATCTTTGCGAAAAGAACCTTTTATACCATTTTAATGAAATATCTCAAGGATTATCTTCTCACAAGCAATTGTCTAACAGCTAAAATAACCCCGATTGTAATCAAGACTAAAGCTATTATGCCAGCAATGATACCTGTCCAATCTTCCAAGATAAATAAACTAATAACCCACAAAATTAATCCACTTTCAAAAATCACATAGGGTACTAAGAAGCTTCGGTATTTTCTGTAAAAAAAGAAATAAGATAAGCTCAGTACTAAAAGAACGATATAGGATATATTATCGATGATGACCCCTCCGATCTATTTTGGTGTTGTTGACTGCTCAGAACCAGAAAAGTCAAATTGTGTTTTCTTTTCTCCTGCATTCCAAACAAGCCTAGCATCAAATACATTCTCTCCCTTTTTGAAACCTTTGATGGTGTCTGTTTTGCCCTTTGAAAGTAATTTTTTCGCATTGGTTTGAGAGATCGTCTTACCTAATATTTTTTTAGAAAAGCTAAATTTGCAATTCTTCGTTTTATATTCACTACAACCGTAGAAGGTAGATTTATCTAATACTTTGCCACCACATAATGGACAAACACCGACCGATTTACCGACTGAGTACTTGTTTTTCGTTCCTTGAACGGATTCTGTATCGATCCCAGCAAAGGTCCAAGAGTTGCTGTCTTCCACCGCATCGGCAATGATTTTGGCAGATAATTTTTTCACTTGTTCCATAAACGTTAAAGCCGATGCCTTCCCGTCACCAATTTCATGAAGTCGTTGTTCCCATTTCGCAGTCATTTCGGCAGAAGCTAAAATTTTGTCTCCTACCGCCTCAATCAGCACCTTGGCTTTATCCGTGGCGAACACTTGATTTTTCTTAATGGAGATATACTTCCGGTCTTGTAGCATCGTTATGATGCCTGCCCTTGTCGCTTCGGTTCCAAGCCCTTCTGTTTTTTTTAATACTTTTTCAAGTTCATCATTTTCCAAGTGCTTACCTGCCGTTTTCATTAACGTAATCAGTTGTCCTTCTGTATATCGTTTCGGCGGTTGCGTTTTGCTTTCTTTCACCTTCACGTCTGAAACCTTACCTGAATCGCCTTTTTCCACAAGCGGCAAAATTACGTCCTTCTCGCCCCCTTGCTGGAAAATCACCTTCCGCCAACCCTCTTTAATTTGCTGCTTTCCTTTTGAAATGAATTCAGCGCGTCCTTCAACAAGCGTTGTAATGGTGGAATAATCAAAAATAGACGCTTCATAGTGTGCCGCAATTAAACGCCGCACCAGTAAATCATAGATTTTTTCTTCATCTGGAGACAGCTTACTTGGATCCTTTACTTGCTCAGTTGGAATAATGGCGTAATGATCAGTGACCTTTTTTTCATTAACATAACGTTTATTATGTAAAATTGACTCATTTGGTAATGGAAACAACTCTTTATATGCTGAAAATTGAGCGATTTTGTTTAAAATTTCAGGAAACATTTCCGCTTCTCCAGGTGTTACATGGGTAGAGTCCGACCGTGGATAGGACACAATTCCTTTTTGATAAAGTTTTTGGGTAATGTCTAGCGTTTTCTTTGGTGAAAATTTATACGCTTTATTCGCCGTTGCTTGCAGGGCAGATAAATTAAAAAGAAGAGGCGGCAGGTATTCTTTCCGCTCTTTCTCAACCTTAGCAACTTCTGCCTGTTTTCCCTTGCAAAAAGCGGCGATTTTATCGGCCATTTCCTTCTCTTTTAAACGAGAATCATCTTCTTTTTGCCATTTGCCTTCATAGGCTTTACCGTCCATATTGAATGTTGCCAATACTTCCCAAAACGGTTCACTTTTGAATTGTTCAATCTCTTTTTCTCGTTTCACAATAAGAGCCAGAGTCGGCGTTTGCACGCGACCAGCTGAAAACACATCTGACATGCCTTTATTTTTCAATAATAATGTATACACTCTTGATGCATTCATTCCAACAACCCAATCAGCACATGCACGTGCATACGCTTCATGAAACAAACTGAGGGTCTCTTTTTCATCGATTAAAGATTGAAAGCCCTCGGTGATTGCCTTGGGGGTTAAGGAACTAATCCACAGTCGTTTCATCGGTTTTTTCACTCGTGACTGATTCACGATATTTCGAACAATCAGTTCCCCTTCTCGCCCGGCATCTCCTGCATGAATCACTTCTGTGACCTGGGAACGACTTAAGAGCGACTTTACGACCTGATATTGTTTGAATTTAGATTTTGTGACTTCATATTGAAAGCGCTCAGGTATTAATGGTAAGTTTGTGAGCGTCCATTTTTTCCAGGAGGCGTCGTATTTTTCAGGTGCTTGCAATTGCAGGAGATGGCCCACTGCCCACGTGACATACGCTCCTTTTGGAAAGTATTGATTGGGTAAGATTTCAATAAACCCTTGTCCCTTTTTATGAGGAAACGGCTTGGCCAATGTCGCTCCTTGATCGGGTTTTTCAGCAATGATCAGTTTCATGGGACACCTCTTTCTTTCAGATGGAAGAAGAAAACAGCAACGTTTCCGCTACTGTTTTTTATCTTATTCTACTTTATACGACTGAATCCGATTTCTCTAGTTCTTTTTCAATTTGTTGAAATTCTGGTGAAGTTAGCAGGGATTTAAAATTCGGGTTATTTTTCATAGAGTCGATATAAGAAGGATCGAGCTCTAGCATGATTTTAATATGGTTTAGAGCTTTTTCCTTATCCCCTTGAATAACATAAATATCGGCCAATGACCAATGGGCATCGGGATGGTCTGAAAAAGTTAGATTCACTTCTTCAAAAATAGCGATCGCTTTTTCATAATCACCCATAAAGCGATAGGCATCTCCCTTGTATATTAAAGGATACTCGTCAAGCGGATTCATTTCAATAACACGATCAAGAACATTAATTTCTAATTCATATTGACCGGTTAGATCGTAGGCATCAGCTAAAAAAAGTAACGCATCTACATCCTTCGGTACAAATGTTAAGTATTGTTGAAACTGAAGGATGGCATCCTCATATTCTGTTAAATAAAAATACACTGTCCCGAGCCCATAAAAAGCATGGCTGTAGGTCGCGTCTAGCTCTAACGTCTGTTCAAAAGCAGAAATCGCTTCAGGTAATCGATCGAGGCCAACTAGCGCGTTCCCTAAATGCAAATACTCTGCTGCATCATTGGGGTGTATCGATATCGCATGTATAATGGCTTTATGAGCCTCTTCAAAGTCTCCTAGTAAATTATGAGCCCACGCTTTGTTGTTATACAAAACATCTTTAACGTCTTCGTGTGTTGCAAGGTCTAGCGCTTGATTAATTAACTCTAAGCCTTCCTCTGGATTCCCTTCTTCGATGAGTAAATATCCTTTCTCGTGCAATAAGATTACATTTTCACTATTTTTTTCAAGCTTTTTATCCAAATAATTAATGGCTTCCTGAGTATGTCCTTTATCTACTAATTGAGAAAGTTGATTTTTACGTAATACTTCTCCACCATAGAACCAACTAAGAACAATCGCGCTAACCACGACCAATCCCGCATATGGAATTAAGAAATAGCGAAGTTTAAATTGATTGGCAATACAAAAACCAATGAGAAACAATAGGAAACTCCAAATTTCAGAGGTTTGTATTAGGACCGAAAGAGTAAGAAATAAATTGGGATGAGTACTTGAAAACGATGATTGAAAAAGAGAATTACCAAAAATCGGATAGAAAATCACCATCACAAAAACAGACATAAGAATAATTGGCATTAATGAAAGTGTGATTGATGTAATCATTTGACTGTATAGTGCCTTTCCCCGAAAAATCTTACTGATAAGAAGCGCTATCCCAGCTGCTAGATAAATACCTGGAATAACAATTAATATACTAAAAACAACCAGTGCAACTAACAAAAAAGAACCTACATCATTTTCAATTCCTTCAATAATTCCTGTCATTAAAATAGACATGAACCCGGTTACCATACTCAATAAAATCACTATACTTGTCTTCGTGTCATATTCTAATTCTTCTTCCAGAGTTTTTCGTGGATGCAATAATAAATGAAAAATGGTTTTTATCATGGTATTCTCCCCCTATGCCTTTATTTTACTGAAAATGTAGGACAAGCGGAGAATTTTTTTTACATATTTCTGCGAGATGAAAAACATGTAATTTGTAATACTCTGTTTTCTTCTTAGTGGCCCCGGTGAAATGTTAGTATACTTAGGGGATGAGACGTAGGGGTATCCATAATTATACGGGAGGCACACTCTGGTTTTTTGATTGAATCTTCCATTTCTCTGTTGATTTCCATCAATAATAGACGAAATGATGTCCGAAATAAAGCTATATCATAGATGATCAACTCATTCGAAAAACCACAAACTTTGCGAAAACAGCCTTATGTAAAAAAACGTTACAATCTAAAGATTATAACGCTTTCATTTATCTAACACTTTGTTTAGTAGGCTTTTCTCGAATAAATTGTTGCTACATCAACTGTTTTTAAATTCAATCCTTCATTGTTGTTGTTTGTATTCATCCAAAATAGACGAAAAGACTCCCGAAGCAAAGCTATCTAACAGTTTTTAAATTGGTTCAAAGAGCCACAAACTTTGCGAAAACAGCCATTGATTAAATGGACTCCTGGTCTCCCAACGAAATGCCTCTTTTTTTACATTCTTCTTCTATTCGCTCCGTAATTAATTTCAAACACTTAACACGGGCATATCGTTTATCTTCCGCTTCCATCACATGCCACCTGGCTTCGTCTGTAGACGTTTTCGAGAGCATATCTTCAACTGCAATGTTATATTGATCCCATTTTTCGCGATTACGCCAGTCTTCCTCTGTTATTTTCCAGCGTTTGAATGGATTTTCTTGTCTCTCTTCAAATCGAACAAGTTGCTCTTCTTTTGATATATGAAACCAAAACTTCATGACGATATAATCCCGGTTTGCTAGATATTTCTCAAAATGATTAATCTCTTCATAAGCCGAACTCCACTCCTCTTCCGTGGCAAAGTCCTCCACGCGCTCAACAAGGACTCTACCGTACCATGAGCGATCAAAAACGCCAATTTTCCCGTATCTAGGGACTCTTGTCCAGAAGCGGTGTAGATAAGGAAATTGTTTTTCTTCTCTAGTCGGAGCACTAGTTCCGTGCACCTCAAACCCGCGCGGATCAATACTTTCAGTTAACCGTTTGATCGCTCCCCCTTTTCCAGCCGCATCCCAGCCCTCGAATACCAAAATACAGCCTATTTGATGATCCACTAATTTCCGTTGTAGTCCCAACAATTTCAATTGATACTTTTTCAGTTCTTTTTTATATTCCTTTTTACTTTCAATATTTTTACTTAAATCCACGTTTTCAAGCATATTCATTCTCCCTTCGCTTTTTCTTCTTTACTATTTAGACTTCTATTTACATCTCAAAACCTGTTGTGACTAATTTCTGCATTCATCACATTATTCCCTTTATTAAAGGTCTCATTTTGAAAAAAAGGATGCTGTGACAATGAAAAATAAGACAATTATGTGAATGCCTTTGTACTTTGTCTATAACAAGGCTCATTTCGGATGCATTGTAGCTATTTAGTCTAAATTCAGCTGAAATCCTCCAATTCGCTGTTGATTCCCATCAAGAATTGACAATAAAATGACCAGAAACGAAGCCCTTTCACGATAAAAAGACTGATTCGAAAAGAAATAATTTTACGAAAACAGCCTCTAACAAAAAGGATGATAGTTGGTAGTTAATTATATTCTAACGCTCGAAAATCTTAATGCCAATTTTTCAAATTAACCTTTCAACAAACGGGTTGAAATTGGCCAATTCAATTATAAAAAATGACTCTTACCCAGTAAACTATTAAATTGCGTTTTATGAATGCATTGATATTGAACCTTTTAACATAGATGAGTAGATAACAATTAAGAACGGAGGCTGCTAACTTAAATGATGGATGGAAGTGCTTTTTTTCAACAGGAGGATGAAAAGGACCCTCTACAATTAAAAAAAGAAAAGAAGCGCTAGAATATCAACTGTTTCGGATGCAAGAGAACGTTAAGGAAATCGCGAAAAAACCAAAATGGGAAATAATTGGGATTGAACAAACAAAACAGGAAAAATAGGTGATTGTCTACGCATATCAAGATGACCACAGTTGTAAAATCATGCTGACAGACTGTGAATCCTCTTTTTCCGGCAAGTGGAATTTTTCAATTCAAGCTCAATTTGAGAATGATGAAACCATTCACATTACCGATATTAAAGGCGATATTGCCAAACGAGATTGGGACCATGTCGAACGACTTATTCACTTTTATGAGAAACATGATTTTGAGATCGAAATTGATTACTCCATCCAATCTGGTGAGCTAAAATGGCAAAACTAGTTCTTTCTTATGTAAAAGTGTAGAGAAAACCTCTACACTTTTTTATTATATTTTCGTTCGGTATTTCCACATGTTTCCATCATCCCAATACCGTTTTGCATTGTCTTTTCTAACGGGACGCTTTCGGTTAGCATTCATGGATGGAGAAATACGGCCAATGCTTCGTTTTTTTCCACAACCACAACTTCTGCGCTTCCCACTTGTTCGTTTCCAACTTCTAAAATCAGATCGATGGGATCGACCGGAGCTTCGAGAGCGACCTGTTTCAAATCCTCTGCTTCTTGAACGCTTTGAACGTCCGGTTCCCAGTAGTCCGCTCCTTGAACGTTTTGAACGTCCGGTTCCCAGTAGTCCGCTTTTTGAACGCTTCGATCGTCCGGTCCCTAATCCTCCACCACTCGTTCTCTTTCGACCACCAAACCCTAAAATATCACTCCATGACCGTTTGGATCTGTCAGAACCGAAAAAACCACGTCGAGACTTTTTGGATCTTTCTGTTCTAGACACACCACTTCGAGATCTTTTGGATTGACCGGATTTCCGACTACGGCGTTCAGACCGACGATTCCCTCGAGGTTCACCATATAAGAAAGAGTGAAATCCGCCTTCTTTCATTTCATCAACTGCTTCACGAATATCATCTTCACGATATTTACTCATCGTAACACCTCCATTTTCAGTGTTATCGGAGTCAACTACTTTAACTGTAGCCTATCCTTGAGATAGTTTACGTTGAGATGTCCTATTTTGATTGTGACAAACGCTGATATTTCAGGATATTTCTGCCTGTTTAGGTGGCAATTTTTCGTTTCTTTCATAAAAATAAGAGAAAGGTCGTTATAATAGGAGGTTATCCATGATTGATCATCGTTTGACATCTCATCACCTCTTGATACATCCAGCAGACTTAAAGGAGCTTCGGTCAGATATTTGGTGTGAAGAACCCGTTCCAGCTATATTGAAAAAAAACAAAAAAAACGTTCACGTTGATTTTGTGTATCGCGGATCTCATATTCGAGAGTTAGAAAAAAAATCGTATAATCTCCAATATCGTAGACCAAAAATCGTACAAGGTACTAGAGAACTACATCTTAACGCCGAATTTAAAGACCCTTCAATGATGAGAAATAAACTCTCCCTCGACTTTTTTGAGAAGCTTGGCATCCTGTCTCCTGCTACTCGTTTTATCACTCTTTATATCAACACGAAATATGAGGGTGTTTACTTGGAATTAGAATCTGTAGATGAACAATTTCTCAATAAAAGAGGTTTAGATGAAGGAGCGATTTATTACGCAGTGGATGATGATGCAAACTTCTCGTTAATGAGTGAAATCGATGGAGATGTTAAGAAAAACCTTCTGCTTGGTTACGAACAAAAGATAGGTACTAAGGAGGATGCTGTTGCCCTAGAGGATTTTATATATAAAATCAACTCCACTAAACCGGCTGAATTTGAACAGATGATTTCACAATCTCTACATGTTCAAGACTATTTAACTTGGCTAGCTGGAATCGTCTGTCTACAGAATTTTGACGGTTTTGTTCATAACTACGCCTTGTACTACAACCGTAAAACAAGGTTATTCCACATTATTCCCTGGGATTATGATGCCACTTGGGGTCGAGATGTGAATGGAAAAATAATGCATCATGAATATGTCAGGATTGAAGGGTTTAATACGTTAACAGGTCGCCTACTAGCTGTACCTACTTATCGAAAAATGTATAGGGAAATTATGTCCTCCATTCTCAATAATATCTTTACAACCGATTATATGGAACCGATCATTCAAGACACTCATGCGCAAATTAGACCTTATCTTGAAAAAGACCCTTATGTGAAATCAAGTCTGGAACTTTTGGATAAGGAACCTACTTACATCTCAAAATTCATCCAAAAACGTAGAGCCTATTTATTGGAACAAATGCAGAGATTATGATTTGGTAGAATGCTTGAGCGGGGATTTTCTAAAAATATTGTGAAGGAGTCGATTTCATCATTACATTAACTAGCCATATCGTGACAGCAAATAGTTGAAGACGATGAAATTCAACTATATATTGTCTCCTAATGGCGTTATATAGGTATGATGAAATTGATTAAAACGGTGGCTCGGTTAAGAACCCACCACAAATATGTTAGCTAAGATCTGATATCAACTCAATTAGTATTGCTTTATTGATATTCATTGTTGATATTGGACAGAAGTGACATTGTAATCCTTCATTAAGTTGAGAGGCTCTTATTTTTAGGCTCTGTTAAAGTTTAATGTTGATAAAAGTAGAAAAGCGAAATTTCCACATAATTGGAAGTTTCGTTTTAAATTATTGTCGCTTTTAGCTCGCACTACACTTTTAGAAAAAGAAGTTTAGATGCTTACCATTCAATATATCTTGCTTCACCTGTTCCAAATAATTTATCTGCAATTAGCTTACCATCTTTATCTAGCGCTCTTATTGTCCATGTTGCCTCAGAATATTCATCTAGTACGAAGAAGGCGTGATAATCAACTATCTCTTTGACATAGTAGCTATCGGGATATTTCTTTACTGTTTCCATATTGAAGTTATAAGGGTCTGATTGCGTTGAATTTTCCAGATGGTTACCAACCACAATATACTTTATATTTGGGTTACCAGTTCTAACTCCAACCATAAAACCATCTTCTTCATCACTTCCAAAACCAGCAGCTTGGAATGGTTCATTCCCTTCAAGTATATAGTCAGAAGAGCCGCCTGAGTAATGATACAGCAACCCAATACTTCGATGTATTTTTGCCAAGCCAAATGTATGGTTATTTACATCTTCATATAATATTGCTTTCCCGTAAATTGTTTCTATACTTTCTACTTGTTTAGTACCATTAGGTAAAGCACTTGATGCAGTAAAGCGAAAGCCGATTAGTAATAGAACACCTATGATTATTACCATTATTATTACAATGAATTTCCACGGCTTCCTTTTTGTAATCGTTAAATATAGTATTATTCCAATTAAAGCTATCGTTAAGACAACAAGCAAATTATACATATAATCCCCCTTTTTAAGTAGTTACCTCATTTTATTAGGAACCTCCTTAATAGGAAAATGTCATTTTACACGTCTTACTTCGATAACGTTGTTTTTTAACTTCCTCACCATCAACTATGGGTGGATATTTCCCGTACCGAACAATGTGCTCTGACTCACAATCAGGACAACGGTATCCTCCTTTGTTCTTACGCTCAGAGATTTCTTGTAGAACAGTACCAGTGGAGGAAGAACCAGTAAGAGCATCAATTAAATACTCACGCAATCGATGTTTCTCTGCTGAATTTAATTTTTGAAAATGAGTATCCCTTTTGCTCAGAATTTTGTAAGGACGTCCAAAAAGATGTCCAGATTGTTGACGAAAGCAATGCTAGTCTAGTACTTGAAGAAGTTTACTATGAACAAGTTTATTTAATCGCTTTAATAAAAGTTTTTCATTTTATCGAACTTGTAGTGAATCCGTTAGCACAGCTAAAAAACTCTTATCAAGTCACATTTGGAATCGTAATGGAAATCCGATAGCGCACCATCATTCACAGAAATGGTACATGACTCCAATTGGATTAACTTTGTTCAAAAAAGAAGACAAATTCAATTATTTCTATGATTTACTTCAGGAAGCGATTCGTTATTTTGATAGATACTGCTGACACTGTTACCAAGACTCAAGTAAGATAGGTTTGAGTTACTTGTGAGAAAGGAAAGTATGATCCTTCTGAATATGAATTGAAAGAAGTAAAACTTTGATTGTACATCCCCCCTTTAAGAGACAGATGGATAGTCTATTTCTTTCAACCTATGGACTTGATGCGAATGAAAATCTACGAGAAATAGGACCTTATATAAGCCTTTACTAATTTGTATACTTAAAAAATTGGAGCGGAAGGCACTCGACTCCTCGAAAATGACGTGTCATTTCCTTCGTGCGATGTGAATTCTAGATGCTCTTTCAATGTCCTGCGGGATTAGCGTGACAGGTGAGACCCAGGTGCCGTACCCACTGGAACGGAACCTTCCATGGAGGCTCACCGCCCGCCCCGCGGAAAGCGAGTGCCTGGAGCGGAAATCTATAACCTAGTTTGAAATTGAAAGTTCAACGATATTGCAAGTCAGTAAGAGAATCTTATATCAACTGAAACAGTGAGTCTTTCTGAACTAACGGCATACTCACTTTTTTGAATAGCTTTTAGAATTTCAGTTGCTCTCACGGTCTTCACCAACTTATATATATAAATCCATTGCAGAACATAAGTTCCCGCAAATCAAATTATCAACAACAGGCTTTAACAGAGCCTATTTTTAAAAAAACTAACCATCTTTATAGCGGTCTGTATAATCTTAGCAAATGCAGCCTATATCCAACACCTAAAAGGCTTAGAAAGAATTTCTAAGCCTTTTTGCATTAGTCTTTAAATAATTTGTAATTCTTTCGGATATTTGGTTAGGGTTACATATCCATCTTTCGTGATAAGAACGTCATCTTCTATGCGAACACCGCCGATGGTTGGATCATAAATACCTGGCTCAAGTGTATACACCATACCTTCAGCTATGACATTATCATTGTTATGACTCATAGATGGGTATTCGTGCACATTAATGCCCAAACCATGACCAATGCGATGAGGAAATAAGTCACCGTATCCTCGTTCATCTATTACAGTGCGAGCAGCGATATCGAGATCCCCCACCCGGGTTCCCGGTTTTGAAATAGCCAAAGAGGCCATTTGAGCCTCTAACACGGTCTCATAGATTTCTCTTTGCTTCTCATTGATCTCACCAAAAGCCACCGTTCGGGTTATATCGGAGCAATACCCATCCAGAACGACACCTAAATCAAATAAAACAAAGTCACCTTTTTTCAACTTTCGCTCACCAGGATTACCATGTGGCTCGCCAGACTTTTCTCCGAACAACACCATCGTTGAAAATGACATTTGACGAACACCTTTTTTCTTTAATTCGTATTCAATTTTTGCGAGTACTTCCATTTCAGTGATACCTTCTTGCAGTGCGCCTACACCTACTTCGACACCAAAATCAGCAAGCTCAGCTGCACGACGTAAAATGACTACTTCTTCCTCACTTTTTAACACACGCATATCATTTAATCTATCTTCAACATTTACGATATTGGTGTTTGAAAACAGCGATTGAAACGCCTCTCCACGTGCATAAGTAACAGTCTCTTTTTCAAATCCTATTTTTGTCACATTTTTTAGTTCCCGGTTCTTTATCGCTTGGTCGACCAGATCCCAAGGGTTTTCATGGTCTTGATAACCTAGCACTTCATAAGGCCAACCCGCATCCTTCGCTTGTCCTGCTTCCATGCTAGGAACGATCATGAAAGGTTCCACTTCTGGAAAGACAAAAATACCAACTAACCGCTCATGTGGGTCAGTGTAAAAATTGCTTATGTAAAAAACATTCTCTTTTGAATTAATGAACGCTACATGAACTTGTTCTTCTTTTAAATAGTTCTGTAGGTTTTGTAATTTATTCATACTGTCACTCCTTTTTTAGATTAGCTTCAGTATAAAGGAAATGGAGAGTATTTCAAATGATTACCACTTGGGGATAGATTTCATTGTGATCTGAAAAAAGATCTATTTTGTTCAGCTTAAAATAATTCTAACCACTACACACGGTTTTATAATTGGATTCACTTTTATCGCTCTTCTCTTTTAAGTTTATTGAATAAGAAAGGTTCTTTTCGTTTACATTGTTGGTATTCATTATTGTTATCGATAGAGTCTTTCTTTAGTATTGATTTCTTTCAAATATAAACGGAAGATGCATAAATATCTACCTTTTATCAGGCTATACTGGAGAGAATACAATCTCAATTCTCACCTTCGAAAAGTAGGTTTGAAATCCACTAAAATACAAAAACACTCATGAATATGAGTGTTTATTTTTGCGGATTAAATGTTTTACAGCAGGTTTCTGCTGAGGTGCCGGCGTTATCTTGATGTGAAAACTCACCAAGTTCGACGGCCATTTCGTATGAAAAATTTGCATGAGCGTCTAAATCGACTTGAATCGTTTCTGCATTGCATTGATTTCCGCTCCCCCAAAACGTGCAATTTGAGATGGAACATTTCACTTCAACTTTCGCCATTTGAGAATCTCTCCTATCTATCAGGCTACCTCAATAGTGTTACTAAACAAGCCAAAGCATATACCTATTCATAAATAATTATTCATTTTTAGGTTTTAATGATATGGTACCAAAGTGAAAAATGGATAAAAAAAATAAGCCGCAGCTTATTCTTTGCCAAATCTAGGATTCACCACCACTCCCAAAACCTCCTCCTCCGTGACGATTATGCTCAGAATGGCTCATGCTTTGCGAATAAGAGTAGTCCTCATTAGTAGTATCTGTTCGTTGTTCGCTATATTTCTTTTGACGAAAATCATGCCAAGTAGCATACAACAATAGTAATCCAAATGGCAGAAATAAAATCAACCACAACATATTTACCACTCCCTTAATTTTAGTTTCCTACCTATTTAACGATTGAAGACATAAAAAGTTTCGTTTCACAGCCGAATATCAATTTCTGTATAGTGATGATCCCAATCTTTGACCATTCTCACTTCTAAAATACCATCGCGATAGGCGGCTTTTCCGCCGGTTCGTTTCACCGTACATGGCAGAGTGATGATTTCTTGTTCATTTTCTTCTGGGTAATTTTTTATAGTCGCTTTATTTGAAGTGTAAAACACTTTGATGCTTTTAGGATTAATTTCGTCTGCATTAATCGGAATGCGGATATAGACATCATCATGCGTTTCAAATACATTATAGGGTTTCGCTTCTTCTAATGGCTCACTTTGTGGTGGATTCATCATATTGCCGAACATTGCTTCTGGATCGAAGGGCATATTTTTACCCATCATATCCTTCATTTGTGATTGTAAATTAAGTGGATTCATGCCTTTCATCAGTTGAAAAGGGTTAAATCCTCCAAATGGTCCCATCATGGTCCCTCCTCGTTCCAGTCTTTTCTCTAGTTTATGCAAGGTGAGGGGAAATGGATAGAATCGACATGTTTAAAAAATTTGAGTTACCATTGAGGACAAGAGGTGGTATAAAATGCTTCAGAAACTTACACTTCATATTGATGCGCTAAACCGAGATCGCGATATTGTCATTTTGCTGCCAAAGAATTATGATGAAACAGTCCGATTTATCACTCGTTCAAAAATTTCACTTAGATGTTGGTACCCATGAAGCTACATCCACTTTTTTATCTGAAATGTATCTCCAAAGTAGCCAAAGGGTTTATTCAATTTTAAAGGAAAAAGTAAACCATACGATGTGTGAAATTATTGTAGGTGGAAATCAACAGAAAAACGGTTGGAAAATACGGTTGCCTTTAATCTTTGACTACTTAATTGCAAAATTATTATCAACTGAGGAGAAAGAGTATCGAGTTCGGTACTTTTTTTCATGTGCTTAACAAGTGAATAAATATCAATCTAATCACAATTAGAGTAAAATGGATCAGGCTTCTTGAAAAAGCCCATTTTATTTTCTTAGTAGCTAGTGAAGTTTGGCTACAATCGGAGGGTTCTTTTTGATATTGGTTGAGCGGGTGACCGATGTCTACCGGAACGAAAATTTTTGATCGGTCCGTAATCAGTTTAATGAAAATCCTTACTAAAATTGTCTGCTCCTTACTGTACCATTCTTTCCAAATTCAATGGTTAGTTGCCCGTGATGAAGACCGGCTCCATTCTTTAAAAATTCAATAATCTCATACATTATATTTTCATCCCCCTTTTGTGCGTCTCGTGGAACAAAGAGTAAAATTGATGGCTTTGCCGCAAACTCCGTGTAGTTTACTTTCTCATTCACGTTGATTTCAAACGTTGAACCAATTCTTTGGTCGTATGATATGAAAAATCTCTCCCAGGTTCCCAACTTTTCTTCAAGAAACGGTATAATAGTGGCTTTTAATTGCTGCGCGAATTTGTTCGCAATATAAGTATCTTCTATTTTTTCATTCTTCTTATTCTCATAAATCAAAAAATCGATACCGTCCTCTTCATCATGAGCTTTTACCGCGTACTCAAAGTCAGGAAAGTTGCCCATATAATCATGCATTATTTCATTCATTTTTATTTCACTATGAAATTCGTCTTTAGTATATTCCGTTGCCAGCTGCATTAGTTCCTTTTCAACATTCCCATCAGATTTCAACCTATATGAAAATACATAAAATAACAGTCCAATTGTAAAAAACAAGACCAAGGTCGTAGCCATTACTTCTGTGTTTATCCCTTTCATCACTTACCTCCATC
Organism: Bacillus sp. 2205SS5-2; assembly: GCF_037024155.1. Classification (NCBI taxonomy): domain Bacteria; kingdom Bacillati; phylum Bacillota; class Bacilli; order Caryophanales; family Bacillaceae; genus Bacillus; species Bacillus spongicola. The sequence continues at coordinate 9,256 of NZ_JAYKTS010000001.1, read as the reverse complement.
AAAAGATTTTTCACTTCCTCAAACTCTGCAATACGATCTTTCGTAATTTACACCCTTAAACGTATGAAGTTGAGATAAAAAGACTATATTATTACTACTTTAACAATTATCTCCGAGTCTCTTTACATTCATAACTGAAAATAAGGTAAAACGAGGTCTCTTGTATGTTTTGGTTCTTTTAACGACAGGATAGTGGAATTAGTGCGTTTCTTAATAACCTATTTTTCATGAAACACAACACTGAAATATGGAGATGTTGGGCTGGCTTGAAACATCGGACTGAGTAAATTTCAGACTTAAGAAGGAGCAAAGTCCATCCTTCCGTTCGTTACAACTTATTCTGTAAATTCGTACACTATAATTAAGAACAATAGCAAAGGAGAATAAAAAATGAAACTAAAAAAAGGAATCAAAAAAGCCAAAAAAACCATCCAAAATCCTGAAGCAATTCGACTTTCCGAAGAATTGTTGAATCGAAAAGCTTCTATACGACATTTTTTTTAAAGGCTTGATGTGATGACGGTTACTTGAAGTTCAACAAGGCGAAGGTCAAATTTGATCCAAAGAGGTTCAGGACATGATAAAGAGACAAGAAAGAATGCTAAACAACCACATTAAATTCTCTGCCCATTTGGTTTATTAACGTAGTGCATTCGACCGCTAGGAAATCGCTACTTGATACAGCCTTCATTTAACGATTTATCAAAATAATTCATTTTACAAAGTTAAATGCCCTTTTCATCTTCTTAGCGAAAAGGGCATTTTGGTATTTAATTCTTCGTACTCACTGCAAGCTAGATCACGAAAAGCGGTAGTGGGCTGACAAATGCCCGAGTCCCTAGCCACTGCAAGCTAGATTCGTCTATGTTTAATGGAAATCAACAGTGAAATGGGTGATTTAATCAAAAATCAGATGAAATAGCCACAATGGATAGGAAAAGAGCCTCTTACTAAGAGCTGGTTGCACTGGCTGTAAAAATTAGATATTGTATTTTTACAGTTTTAAAAAAGCACAAAATGTCTGAAGAATTATTAATTGGTTAAACGAAAAGCACAATATACCTTATTTCAGTTCATTTCCTCTTATTGGGGTATGAACTTATTAGTTTGAATGTCTGACATTTAGAACCTGTTTATCCTCGATATCAAAAGGGTTTCATCTGAATTGATTCTAACCCTTCAGGAAAGACCCCTTCGTTTTACACAGATTCTCTGACCTCCATTAAAAAGAGTTTCTGATCAAACGTTCCTCGATCTGCCGCTTTCGCTTGTCGAATTTTTTCGAGGTCTTCGATCGATGCTCCGTGCATATTTGCAAGGGCATACAATACTTCTAGTACATCCGCCAGTTCTTCTAATGCACTTACTTCATCTCGAGTTTCTAAGTACTCTTGGAGTTCTTCTCTACTTTTTTTCTTGAGCTCTATGACATAGTCTTCATGTGATAGAACTGAAGTAGTGCATGATTTTCCTGATTCCTTAATAATCTGTGGAATTTTATCGCGTACTAGCTTATTGTATGTTGGCATTTGGATAAACTCCTTTTGTTTTTTGTCTACTCTTCTATTATTATACTAGAAAACGGTGCATTTGTCTGAAAATTAAAATTTTTATTTATTTCATGGTCAATTATATACATTACTAGATTACAATATAAACATCACTCTGTTACAAACCTTCCTGCTTTCACCAACCCTACAAAAATATCCCAAAATAAATTCACAGGAAAACTTTCCCACCCATTTCATTTCTCCTTGACCCATATGCAAATACAAGATTCATAGTTTCATAGGAAAGAATTGGGAAGGAATAACTATGTTACAACTGGTAGCATTTTTAGTAGAGACACAGACTACTAAGGAGGCTACATTATGAAAAACTTCAAAAAAATCATTCTAACTGCGGGCTTAACATTCGGATTGCTATCAGTACCAAACGCTGCCAGTGCAGCTTCTTCCCATACTGTAAAGAGTGGAGAGTCGTTTTGGAAAATTGCGAATCAATATGGTGTTCCTCAAACAAGCATACAAAAAGTAAATAATCGAACTGGAAGTTTACTATATGCTGGTGAAACCTTAACCATTCCTTCTTCAATCTCTCAAGCTGATAAAGAGTTAATGGCAAAGCTTGTTCATGCAGAAGCAAAGGGTGAACCTTATGCCGGTAAAGTCGCTGTTGCAACGGTTTTATTAAATCGAGTTGATTCTGCTGAATTCCCTAATACAGTTAAGGGTGTTATCTATGAGCGTTCTGCAGGTGGTTATTATGCCTTTTCACCTGTTAAAAATGGATCAATCAACGAACAGGCTGATGCACAAGACATGAAAGCTGTAAACGAAGCTTTAGCGTTCCGTGGTCAAGGTAGAGGTTCTGTTTATTTTTATAACCCTTCTACAGCTAAAAGCACTTGGATTTTTTCTCGTGAGGTAACGGTAACCATCGGGAATCATCGATTCGCTAAATAATACTACATTCAGGAGATGCCTCAATCGGGGCATCTCCTTTTTACTTCGTTGAAATCCTCTGCTCACTCAGGACATTAATCAAATAAATAAATTTCGAACATACTTCTAGAATACTATTACTCTATTAGCCCCTATGCTAAGATAAATGTGAATAAACATAAAAATAGATAAATTCTTTCATCGAACAAAAACAGGATTAATTAAAACTAGAATATCGTCATTTTTCATCTCTATTAATTAGGTTGTTTTCGCAAAGTTTGTTGCTTTTCGAATAGTCTTTAAGCGATGATATAGCTCTTTTTCGGGGAATTTTTCCGTTTATCTTTGCTGCGAATCACCCAAAATGAAGGTTTCCATCTGAATTTCGGCTAAATAGCAATATGTTTACGATAAAAGCCTATTCTCAAAACTAGTGGTTGAACTTAGAGTTATGAACACTATTCTCAAATGATGCAAGTAAGGAGATTTATTATGAAAAAACACTATATTCTTGGACTTGATATCGGTACGACGAGTGCGAAAGCGATTATTTTTGATCGGAATGGAAATGTTCATACTGAACATGAAATTCCATACCCTCTTTCTCATCCTCAACCTGGATGGGTGGAACAAGATCCTGATGAGATTGAGCAAGCTGCGAAAAGAGCAATAAAAATCGTACTTTCTAAAAGCAATCTCGCAAACGGAACACTAATTGGTGTAGGAATCTCAGCCGCGATGCATTCGCTAATTCTGTTAGATGCAAATCATACGCCCCTCACACCTTCTATTATTTGGGCGGATGGAAGAAGTGTCGAACAAGCTAATAAGATGAAAAACACTGAAGGACTTTCGATTTACTTAAAAACAGGTACCCCCATTCATCCAATGTCTCCCTTTATCAAATTATTATGGATGAAAGAAACTAAGTATGAACCATATCAAAAAGCAGCCAAAATTATATCGATTAAAGAATACATATTATTAAAGTGGTTTGGAAAAATGGTGGTTGATTATTCAATTGCTTCCGCTACTGGTTTGTTCAATATTCATAAACTAATGTGGGAGCCTAGTGCACTTGCACTGGCTGGAATCTCAGAGGAGCAATTATCTAAACCCGTTCCGCCTACGGAAATCTTTCAAGGTATGAAAGAAAATATTGCATTAGAAATGGGAATTCCTCTAGACCTACCGTTTGTTATTGGAGGTAGTGACGGACCGCTTGCTAATTTGGGAATCGGAGCAATTGATGAAAGTGACGTCGCTATTACGATTGGTACAAGCGGAGCGATTCGTAAAATGACTTCCAGGCCCCAAACCGATTCCAATCAAGATATTTTTTGCTATGCCTTTAGCCAAGACCTGTGGGTGATGGGTGGTCCTACAAATAACGGTGGCATTGTTTTCCGTTGGTTAAAAACAGTCCTAGGAGAAAAAGAAACCGATCTCGCACTAAGACAAGAAAAAGATGTGTACGAACTATTATCTGAACTAGCGGCCAAAGCAAAGCCAGGCTCAAATGACTTGTTGTTTCTTCCATATTTGAACGGAGAACGCGCTCCCCATTGGGATGCGTTTGCTAGAGGAAGCTATATCGGATTGACAGAATCACACCAAAAACCACATTTAATTCGGGCGGGATTAGAAGGAGTCATCTACAATATCTATACCATTTCCGAAACATTAGAGCGTTTAGGAGGTCCGTCTCAAACGCTATTAGCCTCTGGTGGATTTGCTCGTTCTCCCCTTTGGTTGCAAATTCTAGCTGACATTTTCGGCAAAGAAGTAAAAGTACCAAGGAGTCATCAAAGTTCTGCTTGGGGTGCTTGCTGGACAGCTCTATATGCTTTAAATGAAGTGAACTCTTTTTATCAAATTAAACGTTCCATTCCGATGGATCAATCTTTTTTACCAAATGATCGAAATCATAAAGTGTATCAGGATCTGTATCCGATTTATAAAGACCTGTACGCTGTGCTGAAACCTCAATTTCAAAGATTAGCCGATTTGCAATCGGAAAGGGTTAGTAGTTAATTTTTTTCAAACAGACTATCAGTAGAAAGTGTGCGCATAGAGTTTCAGCTTGCCTAACCTCTAAAACTTTCTATTTATCTTATCGAATTAAAAAAGGCTGTGATAATACTAGCCAGAAGTAATTAAAAGAGAGGTCCAATCAGAAATTTTTTCTGATTGGACCCTTTTTCTGTTGGGATGCCCGACTTTCTATGGTTTTTTTATTGATCATGGCAGTGTACCATTTTCAAGTTCATCGCCATGAAAGCGAATAATAATTCATTGTCAACCTTGGCTCTGCAACTTACGGACATTCGGTTGATACGCGAATCCGTCTTTAAAAATCCAAAAACTGGTTCCGTGCCGGTGCATCTAGCGGAATTATGTATTGTTATGACTATGTTCAATTTCAATATACAAATTATGAAAGTGCTGGTGAAATACAATAGACCTACAAAAAAGAATTCTGTCTACTTTTCCAAAAAAATTCAGTAGTCATTTTAGATAGGGTGCTTTTTGGTGTCAAAATCTGCATCAAAACCCATTTTCGTATAAAAAGAGTTTATTTAGAAGAATAAGAAGTTTTCGTTAAAGTCTCTCCCTAAATTACTGGTAAGTCATCATGAAAGAATGAAAGAGGCTCATCTGCACCGGCTTGAACACTTCCATCTAAAAGAAATAACTAGATGATTTCATTAATTTCTATTTTTTCCGCATTTATATGTGTCAAAAATAGAAGGCTCTCCATTTACTAGTATTAAGGGCTTATCCAAGCTACTTAAATGAAAGAGGAGAGATTTTTATGTGTGGTTCAAAAGGTTTTAATGATGCATGCTGTCCACCAGGTCAGATTTTCCAGGAGCAGCTTTGCGGGAACTTTTATGGCGGTGAAGCTGGCCAAACACAAATTGTATGGCAAGCGCCTTTAGGGGATTATTTCGAAGGGACGTTTGAAATTTTTAACTCTGCAACCAGTCCTGGAGATGCAACAGGAACTGTAAATCCAGGGGCTGTTGCCATTGGGCCCGTACCTCCAGGGTTTTCTATGGCGCAAACTGTTCTAAACCCAACTGATTTTACCATTGATGTTCCAGCAGGAGGCAGTGGGAAATTCTGTATCACTCTTTATAAACGTGTATTAGCATAGTCCTTCTAACTTAAGTATTGAGATGAAAAAGAAAAGACCGGAGTGGAATCAATTGTATCCTCTCCGGTCTTTTCTTTTTTAAATATGTCTCTTTGTATGAAAAAAGGCCTTTTTAAGCATCTCTAATGTAGTGGCTTGCGGCTCGGGGTCAAATGAATAACCCTCCAGCGATGCAGGCATCACCTCCGAGTTCTTCATTTGCCTGACGCTGCAGGGCAGCCACTTCCGCATTTCATAAATGATGCCCGATATAAAGCTATATCATAGATGATCAACTGATTCGAAATTCCACAGACTTTGCAAAAACAGCCTGAAATCTAGATGATTGTTGCTACATCTTTGATTGGACTCTCACAGTTATTGATACGAAAAGAGGAGAATCTTGCTCTTCCTGCATCAATGTATTGAACTAGTTTAAGAGAATACTAAGTAAGATCAAATGGTGAAGGATAGTGGATGTTCAGACAATACTCGCCTTCGCATGTATTCCCACCGCCCCCTGCACAGATGATTTCCAAAGTATCAAATCTCTGTACTGTGATAGATTGACTATTGAGATTATTCCCTGGCTGTTCTGGTATGGTCAACGTGCCGACTATCGCTCCTGCATCCCCGTTTAATCGCAAATTTACTGTTAATATATTTGCACAGCCCCCTTCATATTTAATGGTTACTGTACCTGCTACTGGAAAAGTCGTCCCCATCTGACGGGATCTCCATACAAATCGATCGTCGTCCAATTGGTTATTACAGTCTAAGTCAAAAATACCGCAAAATGAATCTGATAAAATCGGCCTGACTGTGGTTCCACCATTCTCATCAGGAGAACAGACGCATTTTAAGCCCATATTGAAAAACCCCCTTTTTCATATTTTATGAATTTGTACACCCTGGGGTTCTCCACTTTGCCCATACTCTAGCAAAATAGTGGCAGAGTACTGTTGGAACTGCGCCACATACTAGACGCATTCTCCACCAAAGAAAAAAAGCATCCGAACGCATATAACCCTATCAAATAGTTGCATGATTGTTTAGATCTTCCTCAGAATTGAATACTATAGTCCCAGACTCTTTGTATTTTATCCAATATTGAACTATATCCAATATAATACTATCCTGAATGAATATTAATTAAAATAAGATAGAAACCTAAAACACTTGGCGATTTGATAAAGTTTCATTAAAAGGCTCGATCACAGGGTTACTGCTCTAGTCCGTCATAAGAATTACAATAAATGTAAGATAAACTGTTGGTTTGGAATAAAGTTTGATCAAAACAACTGACATTCCTTAATAATATCGCTAACAAAAAGAAGCCAATTTGAAAAAAGATTGATCAAAATGGCTTCTTTCATTGTGAATTAGTGTACAATTTTTATAAAAAAGTTTGATCAAAAGTTTTCCTATCTCTTCATACAGCAAAGTTTGCTTAAATGTTCACCTTCAAAACGGTTAAACTTTTTTCAAAACAGCTCACTTTTTTTATAAACGGTACGACTTTTCAAAACGGTACGATTTTATTTCAATTCCACAACTAATCATATTTGCTTTTACACCTTGAGATCTCATGAATATTTTTTGATTTCCAATGCATCCTCAATAAAAAGCAAATTGGCAGCTGCAAAGAGGTATATGTCTTCTAGAAAAAATGCGTGTAGTATTCCTCCCTCAATTCCATGGTATTTTTTAAAAGAACTTTTTTCTTCATCAAAAACTATCAACAGTACATCCACTTTCCCTTCAAATCTTCCTGGTGTTCCGAATGGAAGATCTGATTCTTGTTTGCTCTTAGGGTTAGCGGAGATTTAGACGTTTTATTTAACTAGGCTATAATAACAAAGTTAATTGGTACGTTGGATTACGAGACAGGAGAGGTATTATGTATCCAGGAAGAGCGCTATACGGCCAAGGAATTCCTGTCCTTTCTCGAAAAAGTAATCGATAAATATAATGGAGAAAAGATTGTCATGATTTTAGATAACGCGAGAATTCATCATGCAAAACGTATCCAACCGTTTTTAGAACAACATAAGAACCTTCTTACTTTGGTCTACCTTCCTCCTTACAGTCCAAACCTTAATATGATTGAAGAACTTTGGTGTTGGTTAAAATCATCTGTCATCAACAATGTATTCTTTGATTCTGTTCAAAAAATACGTAAAGCTGTTCAAGGTTTTGTTCGTCACATCAATAAAACGCCAGAAGTCACTATGAATCGGCTGTGCATGTAATTCTAAATATTTTTTACCGAATATATAGATTCTTTTAAAAGGTTTTTTCCTATTCCATATCCCCAATATTCTGTTAAGACACAGACGCCAAACTCTACTTTATGAGAAAACCTTTTCAATTTGTTCCCTTCACATCTGGAAAAACCTACAATCCTCTCATTAACTTCAACAACTAAAAATAAATTACTAGTACTTTCTGTATCATCTTTTATTAGTTGTTTAAAACCTGATTTATCTATGTATGCCTCGCCCTTTTCTCTATCTAAATTTTCTGTTTCGCCATCAATCTGTAGTCTTATTTCAGAAATTTTTTTGCATCCTCTTCTATTGCAGACCTTACAATATAACGTAAATCATTAATAGAAAATTCTTTTGGATTAACCCTCGTCACAATTCCCTCCCATCATTGAATCATCCTGCACAGTTTCGATCGAACTACAAAAAAACGCTTTTCTTGTTAAACTATCCCCTTTAACGGAACAACTTATTGTCTCTTCTTAAGCTAGTTTTCAATTCAGGATCTTCTTTTTCTTTTCCCTATAAAAAATCCCCTTTAGACAACCATGTCCGAAGGGGTAAAACGGTGTAACTTTTTTATTAACGGTACGCCTTTCTTCAAAACGATACATCTTTTTTATAAACGGTACAACTTTCTTTCAAACCAACATCATGGCTACTTTACTTTGCGGTCTACAGCAAGAACCCTGTCATCAAGCCATCATGTACAAGTCCAGTCGTTTCAACGACATGAAGGGGCATTTCCGTAAGTGGAGTATAACTGACATGCAATTTGATTCCTGCACGCTCTCCATGATAAAGGGCCCAAGGATGGCGCAACTTTCCCACTGTCATCGTGGTGGAGTCTATTAAAAGAAGATCCTTTGGTATCTTTAACGCTCGACGTGTCATTCTATTACATTTAGACACGATTAACTGGAATAACTTCTTCATATTCTTGTAGTCCATATGGACAGCCTTGTTTGAAAGCGTAGAGTGGTTAACTTTAGGCAGCCCATATTTATCGCCTACATCCGCACAGTCTCGATAACTTTTAAGCTCATTCATGGAAGCACAAAGAAAATAATGAATCAGCGTTAATACATCGAGCTTACGAGCTGTATCCTTATAGCCAATGGTATCTTGAATGATGGCTACTTCTTTATCTGAAACCATTTTTGGAACAAATTGTGAAATGTGGTATTCTTCTTCATGAGGACACCTCTTCTGTAGTTTGTTTGTCAGCAAACATCATTCTACAAGAAAAGTGTCCTTTTTGGTCAGGCGTGTTGATTATCCATTTTCAGGCAAACTAATCCCGTAGAAAATCCGGGCGTTTTTTAAAACTACACTCATTTCGGATAACCAATCAATTGGGAGATCATTTATTAAAAGAAGTCTTGTAAATGAGATAAATGATAGCT